>CALLNY010000040.1 GCA_938005475.1 uncultured Bacteroidia bacterium
TCAGCTTTAAAGATGGGAATTCCTGTTTTTGTTTTAAGCCCACAAGTTTTAAATCCACCGCCACAAGGCAACATTGACTTAATTAAAATGGGTGCAAGAGAGTTTTCAAACGGAATGGACATTGTGAAGTTTTTTGAAGAACACTTAGAACAAGAGTTTGTAGCTTCAAAAGGACAAAGCAACCAAAAGCAAGCAGACAATAAAGAAACAACTACCAATCCGACAAAACCTTATCAGACAAGCCTATTTGACTGAAAATGAGAGAAAAACGGCTGGTAACAGCAAATTTCTACTAATAAATTAGAGGTACCATCCCAATAAAAAGGAAGTATTCCATAAGTATTCCACCCAACTACTGGACAGACTGGTGTTGCGGAAGAATAAACTGTTGTTGTACCTCCTTCGAAGGCTGATAAAGTTGCAGAAGTAGTATTTTTAAGTTTTATAGTTAAGCCACTCATACAGGGAGAGCCTGTTGCAGAAACATTTAGGTAAATAGCCGTAAGGTTTCCTGGGCAGATATTCGCGGCAGTTAATTCCGAGGCAGTTATAATATATTGCCTACGTGTATCATGCCAAAAAGTAGAGAAAGGTGTTTCATTAGTGGCAGTTGTTGCAACGCCTGGGCCGCCAACAGTACGTACTTGGTTAGGTAAACAACAAGCCGAAGTATTTACTGAAATTACATTAGAAAAGTTAGATAAACCACAAGGATTTTGTGCTCTTAGTCTATAACAATAAGTAGTGCCACAAGCTAATCCTGTTACGTTATAAGCGACCACATTTCCTACATTGAGACCATTATAGCCTGGTACGAAACTACTAAAGGTTGGTGAGGTAGATACATCTAGGAGATAGTTTGTTGCAGTAGGAACGGCTGTCCAGTTTGCAGTAAATTGAACATCGGTTATACCTGATGCAGACATTCCCAAAGGGATACCTAAGGTAGTTGCAACCCAGTAAGTACCATTAAAAAAATTAATATCGTTACAAGTAGTATTATAAATAACCAGCCCCGGAGCAGGTGATGCTATTGCATCTCTTTCGGTTGTGGTCATGCGAGGAGGTAGAAAACCACTTGTATTGGATTGTACCTCCAATTTAGCACTTCCATGGGGGTGTTGAAGTTCCAATAAGTTATAGTGCAAGTAATAACGTTGATAAAGAATTTGGATGGGTAGTTGAATTATTCAATAAGAATAAAAAAATATTTTGTTTATATTAGTTTTACAACCTAACTTGCGGGAAAATTTAATCAATGAAAACCGTAACGATAGCAGGGGTGCAAGGTTTTTATGGGGATAGTCCGATGGCGGGAGCAATGATAGCTCAATCTGGTATAGCCCAGTATCTTGTTCATGATGCTTTATCCGAATTAACTTTGTCTATTTTGCAGAAGGACAAATTAAAAGACCCCGAAATGGGATACGCAAGAGATATTGAAATTTTTACTAAGATGGTTTGGTCGGTGGCATTAAAAAAGGGTGCTAAAATTGTTACCAATTCGGGAGGATTGAATCCGTTATCAGCGGCAGTAAAAATTCAAAGTATCTTAAAGCAATTAGGACTTTCAGGAATTAAAATAGCCTGTTTAACAGGAGATGACTTGATGTCAAAATTAGAAGATATTCAACAAAAAGGAGAACCTTTGAATAACCTGGACGATGGAAGACCTTTTTCTGAAAATACATTTCCAGTTACTCACGCAAATGTGTATGTTGGAGCGAAAGAGGTAGCAGAGGCACTAAATCAAGGAGCTCAAATTGTGTTGACAGGAAGAGTAGCAGACCCTGCTTTAACTTTAGGTATTTTGGTACATGAATTTAGTTGGAATATTGGAGGGAACCTTCTGGAAAGAGATTGGGATTTACTGGCTAGTGGAATTTTGGTGGGGCATTTATTAGAATGTGGGGGGCAAGCTTCAGGTGGTAATTCTTATGCAGAATGGCCTATGGATTATAATATCAGTCGTTTAGGATATCCTGTGGCTACGGTCTTTGAAGATGGTTCGGCACAATTCTTTAAACCTGATTTTATGGGCGGTAAACTATCTCGCAATACGCTTCGTGAGCAGTTAGTTTACGAAGTCCATGACCCCCAAAATTATATCACTCCAGACGTGATATGTGATTTCACTAAGGTCCAAATTACTGAACTAGAAGATGGTAAGGTCCAAGTGAAAGGGGCAAAAGGGAAACCTAGACCTGATAAATTAAAACTTTGTATAGGCTTGATGGAAGGGTATCTTACCGACCAATTTTTCTTTTTTTCGTACCCTTTTGCTTATACGAAAGCTCAAAAATTCATTCAAGCTGTACAAGAGATATGGAATACGCTTCCTTTAAAAATAGAGAAAAAACGCTTTGATATCATCGGAGTGAATGGTATACACGGAGAAGCCGCTCCTATTCCTTCGGAAGAAGTATTAAACCAAATGAATGAACTTGGTGTAAGGCTTGCCATTCAACACAGTGATGCTAAAGTTGGTAAATTAGCCATGCAAGCTGTTGTTTGTTTAGGATTGAATGGACCCCCAGGTGTGGTTTCTGTTCCTGGTTGGGGAAATGATGCACGTGCTCAACTTGGTTTGTGGAGTACGCTTATCCCCCGTGATATGGTATTTATTAAAATCCATTGGATTAATGATTAATTCTATTTTATTTTTGCATGATGAATATTCTTGTTTATCTTTGTAACGTTTATAAAAAATTAATAAATTATGGATAGAACTTATGTTTTAGAATGGTTTCAAGGAATTAAGAAATTAAAAGATGAGGGTTTTCGTGCTGATGATATTTCAGAGATAAATAGTTTAATTGCAGAGCTTTTGCAAAATGTTTTAGATTATTTGCATGAAGATAATGGTTTGCAAGTGCAAGGATATTTAAAAAGTTTGATTATAGATATTTTTGATGGGGTCATCATTCTTAAAAAATCAGGATTTGGTATGAATAGAATAACAGGAGTATTAGAAGAAATGAAATCTGCTTATCCTGTAATTTTAAGTGAAGATGATTATGATGATAATGATGATGACGAAGATGAAGATGATGAATACGACGAGGTGGATTAGTCTGGATCAAAGTAAGATAGAGTTAGGATAAAGTAAAGACCACAGAGTTTTCAAACGAGATTTATCTGTGGTCTAATTTTTAATATCAATAAGCTTTTGCGAACAATACTCTTTGTTGAGAGGGTTTGTTAGTTCTGACGCAATAGCCTATTTCTTTGGGGTTATTAAAAGGGATACAACGTATTGTGGCTTTTGTTTCTTCTTTGATGAGGAGTTCTGTTTCGGTGGTGCCGTCCCAATGAGCCATTACAAAGCAATCTTTTTCTATGGCTTCCTTAAATTCTTCATAATGATTGACAAAGATTGTACGCTCTTGTAAACGTTTTTGAGCTAGAACAAACAAGTTTTTTTGTATATCATTAAGAAGCATAGAAACGTAATTGGCTACAAGATTTTCTATGGGTATTATTGCTTTTTCTTGTGTATCTCTTCTAAATACTTCAATTTGGTGATTATTTAAATCTTTAGGTCCAAGTGCAAAGCGAAGAGGAATACCTTTGAGTTCCCATTCTGCGAATTTCCAACCGGGTCTTTTGCTGTCGTCATCATCAATTTTTACGCGGAAGCCATGGTTTTTGAGTTGAAGGTATAAAATTTCTAATTTAGCCATGACCTCTTGGTGTTCTTGGTCAGTTTTGTAGATAGGGATAAGAATAATTTGGATGGGGGCAAGTTGAGGGGGTAAAATTAAGCCATTGTCATCCGAGTGAGACATAATCAGTGCACCCATCAAACGAGTAGAGACTCCCCATGAGGTAGCCCACACATATTCTAATTGATTTTGTTTGTTTAAGAACTGGACGTCGAAGGCTTTGGCGAAGTTTTGCCCAAGAAAGTGAGAAGTACCTGCTTGTAAAGCTTTACCGTCTTGCATCATGGCTTCAATACAATAAGTTTCTAATGCCCCAGCAAAACGCTCATTTTGTGTTTTTGTTCCTTTAATTACGGGTATAGATAAGGTATTTTCTACGAAATCTGCGTAAATTTCTAATATTAGTTTCGCTTCAGCTATTGCTTCATCAGCGGTTGCATGAGCAGTATGCCCTTCCTGCCATAAAAATTCTGTAGTCCTTAAAAAAAGACGCGTTCTCATTTCCCAACGAACTACGTTTGCCCACTGATTGATAAGCAATGGTAAATCTCTGTAAGATTGTATCCATTTTTTAAATGTGTTCCAAATAATGGTTTCGGAGGTAGGCCTAACGATAAGTTCTTCTTCTAATTTGGCGTCAGGGTCTACGATGACACCTTTACCGTTAGGGTCATTTTTAAGGCGGTGATGCGTAACCACAGCACATTCTTTCGCAAATCCTTCTACATGTTGAGCTTCCTTACTTAAAAAAGATTTCGGAATAAACAAAGGAAAGTAAGCATTTTGATGCCCCGTTTCTTTAAATTTTTGGTCTAAAATTTGTTGCATTCGTTCCCAAATAGCATAGCCGTACGGCTTTATAACCATACAACCCCCCACTGCACTATGCTCCGCTAAATCCGATTGTATCACTAATTCCTGATACCACTCAGAATAATTTTCATTTCTTTTAGGTAATTTTTTTGACATATCAAATTTCTTTGTAACTTTGGAATGATTTTTGCGTATAATTCAATATACGAGTTCGCAAAATTAGTAAAAACTTTAAACTTTACGACGTATGAAAAATTTTAGAATATATTTCATTTTGTTGATTTTTGCATTTTGGGTCATTGCTTGTGGCACAAGTCGCCAAATGGCTAATACAAAAGAATATGACGATACTTACGCTACTTCCAAAGATAAAGTAGCCAAACAGAATTCCGACGATAATTATCCGCAAAATAAAAATAATAATACCAGCGCCCCTAATTCTAATATAGAACCAAACAATTATGCAGATAATTATCAGCAACAAAAAAAATTAAAAAATTTCGATGAAGATAATCCGTCCAATCTTCAGCAGAAAAATTACGATAATGACCGCTATTACTACGATGATGATGATTACTATTATGCTCGTAGAATAAGAAGATTTCATCGTTCTTACGGGTTTATGGGTTATTATGACCCTTGCTACATGTTTTACGGATTTGCTCCTATCAATACTTACATTTATGATCCTTGGTTTTTTACGCCTACACCTGTTCTATATCCAGTGGTAAGCATTTCTTATTCGCCTTGGGGCTGGCGAAGAACTACCACAATGATGTTTTATGACCCTTGGTGGGGCTGGACACCAGACCCTTGGGGCTGGACCTCTTGGGGATACAGTTATTGGGGCTGGAGCTATGGTTGGAACTATGGACCCGGGTGGGGAGGTGGTTGGAGCTATTGGAACGGCTACCATCAGGGTTATTGGAATGGCTACTGGTACGGCTACAACCAAGGGTACTGGAACGGTTATTGGGGCGTAGGTAGATATGTTAATCCTTACAATCAATATAGTAATGGCTTCAATAATGTAAATAGAGTCTATGGACCTCGCACCACTACTAATCCTACCTCCGGTGTAACTACTGCAAGAAATCGTAATGAAGGACTCGGTGGGGGTAGAGTAACCAATGTGAATAATAACGGAGCAGTTCAACAAGATAACGGCTTTCAAAACACTGGAAAAGCCACCAATATCAATAACAATAACATTCAGTATCAAGAGGGTGGTAATCGTAACTTAAATCGTAATTACACAAATCCCAATCCTAACAATAATCCTAACAATAACATTCAGTATCAAGAGGGTGGTAATCGTAACTTAAATCGTAATTACACAAATCCCAATCCTAACAATAACATTCAATATCAAGAGGGTGGTAATCGTAACTTAAATCGTAATTTTAATTCAGGAAATTATAATGGTGGAGGTAACTATAACAGCGGTTCACGGGGCGGATTTAATGGGGGAGGTAGTGGTGGAAACAGAGGAGGATCTGGTGGTTCTTTAAGGTCAAGATAATAAATTGCAAGACAGGAATTTAATGAAATGGATAAATTAAAAGTAATTTTGTATCTGCCAGTTTTTGGGTTGGCAGGTTTTTTTTTGTATGCTCAAAACTCATTAGATATACAACGCTACTCTGGGTACAGTGTAGTAGGGACAGCAAGGACGGTAGGTTTGGGGGGTGCCGCTTCTACTTTAGGTGCAGATTTTGGTTCTGTATCCCTAAATCCTGCAAGTATAGCTTTTTATAGAAAGTCGGATTTGGGATTAAGTTCAGCTTTTCGTAATTTTAATACTCAAACTAGGTATATAGGTGAAACTACTAATGCTTCAATCAGTAATTTCGGTTTTTCTAATTTTTATTTTTTATTTGCCGATAATACTGCTACTGAAGAGGAAACTTTACAAGGATGGGCTTTTGGCGTAGGATTTAATCAATTAGATAATTATTACCGACGCACTGAGGCATCTGCTTTCAATAAGTTTAATTCTATTGGGAATTATTATGTTCTTCAAGCAGGAAGTTATGCAGTAAATCAATTAGATACGAATAGTTTACCCTTTATGGCTTATGATACCTATTATATCGATACCGTAAATGGTAAAGCTAATGACTGGGTTCCTGTCGTAGATGGTAATATGCAACAAAATTATAGTAGAAAAGAAACGGGGAGATTGAACTCTTGGGAGTTTAATTTAGGATTTAATATCAATAATAAATTGTATATTGGTGGTGCTTTGGGAGTATTAGATGTTCGATATACTTCTAGTGAGATATTGAAGGAAATTGATATACAAAATCGTTATGACACCTTATACCGAAATTACGATAGAATTGATATTCAAAGTTTTGAGCAACGATATAATTTTAGTACGCGTGGAGTTGGGGTTAATGGTAAGTTAGGAATTATCTTTAGACCCTCAGACCAATTTAGGGTGGGTTTAGGTTTACAAACGCCTACGGCTTTTAATTTAAGGGATTTTTATCAAGTAGGAATGACCATGACGCAGGATAGCGGTGCTCAATATACTAAGGAAGGTGCAGAAGGTTTATATCAATATAAATTGAGAACTCCTTTTCGTGCTACCCTTGGAGCATTAGCAATTTTTGAAAAAAAAGGCTTAATCTCGGCAGATGTAGACTACATGGATTATACTCAAGCGAATTTAAGCGATAATTTTAATACATCGATTTTTGTTGCAGCGAACCGAGCAGTTTCCAAATTAGGAAATGCTAAAGCTATAAATTTTAGGGTAGGAGGTGAACTCCGAAGTAATGAGTATTATTTAAGAGCTGGTTATGCCAATTTTGCTTCTTTCTGGAATTCAGAAGGCGAAAAATATGACGATTTGTCAACTTATGAAGCCACTAATGGTACTTTTCAGGTCAAGAATTTTCGTTCTAATAGGCAATGTTTAACGCTGGGAGGAGGTTATCGAGAAGAAGAATTTTATTTAGATTTGGCTATTCTCTATCAAATGGATAACCTCAAATATAATCTCTATGAAATGCCTGTCAATGCCGCAAATCTTGGTTGGGGAGTAAGCCCCGTAATCCTCCAAAAAAGAAATCAACTAGCCATGATATTGACTTTTGGCTTTAAATTTTAATTACTTTTGTCAACTCTTGTATATATGATTAATCACAAACTTTATCATTTTATTATATTGATAGTTGTAACATGTGTGGTTCAAAAATAAATTCTCATAGAATTCTTGGGAAACGTTTGAATTCCTCTCAAGGGAGAAACCCCACTCAAAAAATTGGAATAACTACTACTATAATGAAATGCTCTAATTGTGGCCTTATTTATTCTAATCCACAACCCAGACCTTTTAATCTTCAAGATCACTATGGAATTCCGCCTGAGAGTTATTGGAAAGATAGTTATTTTGTAATCAGTAATAATTATTTTCAAAATGAAATAAAAAGACTTAAATCATTGTTAGAATTTAAGGAAGGAATGAAATCCTTGGATGTGGGGGCGGGATTAGGTAAGCAAATGATAGCTTTGTCTAATGTAGGTTTTGATGCTTATGGATTTGAACCATCAAAACCATTTTATGAAAGAGCTATATCTAAAATGGGCATAAATCCAGAAAAACTAAAGTTAGCCGCAATTGAAGATGTTGATTATCCCGAAAATTATTTTGATTTTATTTCTTTTGGTGCAGTTTTAGAGCATTTATACAATCCATCAGAATCTATACAAAAAACAATAAAATGGCTGAAACCGGGTGGTATTATACACATAGAAGTTCCTTCATCAGATTGGTTAATAAATAAAATTATAAATTTATATTACAAATTAAAAATGACAGATTATGTTGGAAATTTAAGTCCTATGCATACACCCTTTCATCTTTATGAATTTAGTTTAAATTCTTTTATTGAACATTCTAAAAAAAATTCTTATAAAATAGCTTTTTATGAGTATCACGTTTGTCAAACTTTTATGCCTAAAATTCTTGATTACTTTTTGATCCCTTTCATGAAATGGACTAAGACTGGAATGCAATTAACTATATGATTAAGAAAAAAATAATTTTTACTAACCAAGAATATCCCTATACCTTTGTATTTGTTTTTTGTTTTTTCTATAAAGTTTATAAAATGAAGTTTTTTATAGGATTGATATTATTTAGTTTTTTAAGTCTAATTCATGCACAAAATAATCTTTCCTTTTCTTGGGAACCGGAATGGAAAAATCCTATACTTCGCAAGCTTGGTTTTGGGAAAAATCCTAACCAAAAAATCCCTTATTGTAAAGATTGTATCTATGATACGGACTTTGAGTTTTTACCCGTAAAAACTTATTTACTTCCTCTTACAAATTATAGTTACCAACTTGCAGACTTGAACGCACGATATCAGGAAAGTGAAATACGGGTAAATTTAGCTTACACTAATTTAAAACTACAAGGTAGTGATTGGTATCCCCAACAAACAATTCAAATTCAAGAAGTTGTTTATGATAAAGGAAAACCTTTTCAAACCTTTAAGGTTTACGGTGCTCAAGTTAATGCGCATGGGCAAATTCGTTTGTTACAAAATATAGATTTTCAATTAAAAGGCATCCCGCTTCCTAGTAAATCGAATAAAACACAAAGAACTTATGCTCCGAACTCGGTTTTAGCGAATGGTTTCTTTTACAAAATGGGAGTAGTAGACAATGGGGTTTACAGAATAACGCGTGCCCAAATGGCGCAAATGGGCTTTGATATCAATAATTTAGACCCCCGAAATATCAAAATATACAGCAACGGCGGAAGCATGCTACCACAACCTAATTCTTTAACTATTTACGATGACTTGTATGAGAACGCTATTTATGTAAGCGGTGAAGCAGATGGTAAATTCGATGATAATGATTTTATTCTTTTTTACGGTGAAAGTCCACACCGCATCAATTGGGATACCGCAGGTTGTGTAGAACGACATATTATCAATATTTATTCTGATTCTACCTTCTATTTTATAACCGTTGGTAATAGCCCTGGAAAAAGAGTTTCATTACGTACTTCAGAACCTAATCAAGGGACCCTTGTCAATACTTGTAAAACGCTTCAATGGATAGAAGAAGAACAACTTAATTTACTGAACACGGGAAGACTTTGGGTTGGACCCATCTTTGATTTTGTTACTTCAAGAGATTATTCTTTTCCTATTTACAACTTAGTTTCCAACACGAATTTAACGATACGAACCCGAGTTTTTACAAGAGGTGGTTCCAA
This sequence comes from uncultured Bacteroidia bacterium, assembly GCA_938005475.1. Classification (GTDB taxonomy): domain Bacteria; phylum Bacteroidota; class Bacteroidia; order J057; family CALLMJ01; genus CALLMJ01. The sequence goes on from CALLNY010000040.1 coordinate 9,721, forward strand.
TAGTACTTGGACTTTGAGCCATAATGGAAACCCTATTGCTAATATTAATGCTGCGGCTGTCAATGTTTTTAGTACGGATATGGTTTACGCTTCCAATACTTACAACTGTACAACCATTCCGCAAAGCCAAATAGGTAATACCTTAAATCTAAATCTACGCCACAACAAAACTTTGAACTCCGTAGGATGGTTAGACTTCATAGAAATTGAATACGAACAATATCTCAAACATTTTGGTAATAGCTACGTATTCAGAATAGTACAACAAGAACCTGTTACAATATCTTTAGAGGGCGATAACAATTTATGGATTTGGGATGTTTCTAATGGGCAAGACCCTATCCAACAACAAACTTCTTTTAATGGAAATAAGCATGAGTTTAATCTGCAAGCTAATAAAAATACTTTCGTAAGTTTCAATCCTAATCGGTTGCCCAGCCCTACCTTTATGCATCGGATTGATAACCAAAATTTACATGCATTAGATTGGGCAGATTATCTTATTATAACACCTTTTGAATTAAGAAATCCCGCTAACCAATTAGCCAATTTCCATAGAACAAAGTACCAAAGGAAAGTTCATGTAGTAAATCTCCATGAGATATGGAACGAATTTGGTGGCGGAAGAAGAGATGTTACAGCTATTCGTAACTTCATTAAAATGTTTTATGACCGTGCCGCAGGCAATCCTGACCAAGCCCTCAAATGGGTTCTTTTATTCGGTGATGGGCATCATGACCCCAAAGACCGTGTTCAAGGTGTCAATTTTATTCCTACTTACCAATCTCGTGAATCCTTGAACCCTCCCTTTTCATTCGTAAGTGATGATTATTTTACTTTTCTAGATGACAACGAAGGGCGCTGGAACGAACCCTCCGAAGTACATTTTTCTGATGTTGCTATTGGAAGATTGCCCGTTGAAAGCCTTGAAGATGCTCAAAACGTCGTCAATAAAATTATTCATTATGCTTCTAATAATCCACAAACCTTCGGAGAGTGGAGAAATAAAATATTATTTGTGGGAGATGTAAAACTAGGTGGGAATTTCCCTGAATGTAACCACATGAACGAAGCCGATAATTTAAGTAAAAAAGTAGAAAGTTATGCTCCCTGCATTTATGTCGATAAAATCTACCTTGACACTTATCCTGCAGTGAATTCCCCAAATGGAATACGTTTTCCCCAAGCTAAAACACGTTTACTAGAAAAAGCTCAAGCTGGAAATCTTATTATAAACTATACAGGGCATGGGGGAGAAGATGGTTGGTCTAATGCTAAATTGTTTGAAATACCTGATATCCAATCACTTAATAATTATAATGCTTTGCCTCTATATGTTACCGCAACCTGTGAATTCGGTAGATGGGACGAATATAACTTTCGTTGCGGTGGTGAATTACTGCTATCTAATCCTAATGGTGGTGCTATTGGTCTACTTACCTCCGTAAGAGTAGTCTTCTCTTCCGCTAACTTCGCTATCAATACGCGCTTCTATGACCACGCCTTTAAATATGATTCTACACTTAACTCCTTCTTAACTATCGGTGAAATCTACCGTTTAACGAAAAATGCTACTTTCCCCATCGCCCCCACTAATACTCGAAGTTATTCCTTACTTGCAGACCCCGCTATTATTCTAAATTACCCCGAAAAACAAATCGTTATTACTGAAATCAACCAAAACTCGCAAGGATTAAACCCAGATACCCTCAAAGCTAGACAGTTAGTAACTCTAAAAGGAGAAATTCGTAATTACGATAATTCTTTAGATGCTAACTTTAATGGTTCTTTATTAGCTACTATCTTCGATAAAGCCTCTATTCTTAGACCTAATAATTGTAATGCCAATTACACCTTATTTAAAAACATTTTATTTAATGGTGAAGTTACCGTACAAAATGGAAAATTCACAGTCCAATTTGTAGTACCATTAGATATTTCCTATGAAATGGGCAAAGGAAAACTTTTGTTTTATGCTAAAAGTAGTACAAACGATGCGGCAGGCTGTCGTAATGATGTAATAGTTTGTTGCACTGATATTTCAGCTCCAGAAGATAAAATACCACCAATTGTCAATCTATTTTTAAATGATACTTGTTGTTGGATAAATGGAGGTGTAACCAGTCAGAACCCTTTACTCATTGCATTAGTGCGTGATGACCAAGGAATTAATACTACGGGGCTTGGTGTTGGCAGAGAATTAGTAGCTATCTTAGATGGCGATATCAATAATCCTATTGTCCTGAATGACCATTACCAAGCCAATAAAGACTCCTATAATTCAGGGTCTATACAGTATAAATTACAAAATTTAAGTCCAGGTGAGCATTGTATCCAAATAAAAGTATGGGACGTAAACAATAACTCCGCAACCGATGAAACTTGTTTTATTGTAGAGAACAACGCTAAATTAGTCATTGACAGGTTATTAAATTATCCTAATCCCTTTACAACTCATACACAATTTTTCTTTGAGCATAATCGTGCTGGTGATGAATTGGATATAAAAATTGATATATTTACTATTTCTGGAAAATTAGTTAAAACTTTGCAAGATAAAATTTATGCTGATGGAAAAATCTGCAATCGTATAGAATGGGACGGTTTAGATGAATTTGGTGAAAGAATTGCAAGAGGTACTTATATTTATAAGGTAACGGTACGTTCACCCAGAACAGGAGATGTTGTTTCTAAATACGAAAAATTGGTCATATTAAGATAAAGGTTTTTTCCATTGGACTAACTTCCAAGAAAATAGTAAAATACTAATCCATAAAACACAAAATAAGGTATTAAAAAGCCAATGCAATTGAAGCCATTTGAATAAATATAACCATAGAATGCCCGTAGAAAGAACGGTGAAGGATTTTATAAAAACTAAAATATCCAGCTTAAAGTTTTTATGTTTGAGAAAAATTATCAAAAAGCCGAACGATTGTACAACAAAAGCCGCTAACAGCGCTATTGCACTCCCTATACTATCCCATAAAGGAATAAAAAAAAATGAAAGTACAACGTTAGTTATAATTGCAAAAATGAGAATTTTATTGGTCTGATGAACAAAACCCGAAGCCGTGAGCCAAGTAGAAAAAATATTAAAACATGCATTTAAGCCAACCGTCCATATCAAGATTTTTAATAAAAGAAACATCTTTTGAACTTCCTCGGGATTACTTTTTGTAAATTGAACAAATAAGATTTCTCCGTATAATTGTACCCAAAAAGCGACAAAAAGAATAGGTATTGCAACGATAACCCAACCTAATTGAAAAAAATCTTGTAGTTTTTTAGGTTCTTGCTGATGATTAGCAAATTTAGCAAAGAAAATAGGCAAGATAGTCCATAAATACATAGCAATAGCATTATTCCACCGGTACGCCCCAGCAAATAAACCAGACTCTTTCTCCCCGGCCATTTTTTCTATCAATACTTGATTGATTTTTTCGTTTGTTGAGAAGAGGATTGTCATTAAAGCAAAAGGTAAAAATGCTTTGGAAATTTGTTTTAGAAAAGAATAATCAAATTCAATATTGCGGATTTCTAGAGATTGTTTTAATAGAAACCATCCTAATAAAAAAGGGCAGAATGCAGAGAGTAACAAAGAATCTATAAAACGTTCAAAATTAAATTGTTGGAGGTATATCCATAACAAGCAGATAATCAACAAAAATGCTTTATCTAAATTTCCCATTAAAGTGTCTAAACGAAAAAATTGTAAGGCTTGAAGTTGAGCTCTTTGAAGTTGTATTCCAGAAATCAAAATTTGATAGATACTTATCCAAAAAAGCCACTGAAAATGCTTCCATGAATAGCCCATGAAAGTGGCAGTTAATAAACAAGTAACTAAAAACAAGAGGGATAAAATCAATTTAGAGCCCCAAATTTTACCGAGTTTTGCTTGTAATAAATCTTTTTTACCTGCAAATTCTTTGACGTTCCAAGAGCTGATGCCCAAGTCGGATAGTACAACAAAAATACTGGAAAAAGAAAAAAGAGCGGCATAGACCCCTATTATTTCATGTCCTAGTTCATCTTGAATTTTGTTTTCAGTAAAAACCCAAGCCGGTTTGATAATTAAGTTCGCTAATACAGATAAAAGAAGTGTAATAAAAAAAGAATTCATTTAATTTTTAGGATAGACTTTTCATTTTATCGTGGATTAAATTCCATACTTTTTCTGTCAATACGGGCAAATCTTCTTGATTTAATTGATGGGTAGGAATAGGTTCTAGGATATGCAGATGTATTGTTTGGAAAGGGAAAAAGTAGAGTTTATCTTTATCAGGCATAATTTGAGAGGTATTTTGTATCACGACAGGGAGTACAGGGATTTTAAGTTTGATAGCTAATAAAAAGGGACCTTCTTTGAAGGGTGCAAGGAAATGCCCTCTTTTGATACCTCCTTCAGGGAAGATAACCATAGAAATACCGGATTGTAAAATTTTTTGGCTCATGATAAAACTTCTTGCGGCTGCGGAAGGCTGGTCTCGTTGAACAGGTACATGTAATTTTTGAAACATCCAACCAAAAATAGGTAAGTCATTGAGTTCTGCTTTGCCAATAAAACGAAATTGGGAAATTGGTAAAAAGTGACAAGCGGGAATATCTAAATAGCTTTTATGGTTAGGTGTTATAACATAAACTTGTTGTTTATCTATAAGGTGCCTATTATGTATCTTTACTGGGATGCCTCCCCATAAAAAGATAAATCTTCCCCATAACTTATTGAGTGCATGCGAAGCATTTTTACGTTCTTTTTTTAGTAAATAATAATGAAGTGGGAAAATGATTAACATAAAAAAAATAAAACCTAAACCAAACCAAACTAAACCAATTTTCCCCCAAATTTTTTTCCAAAGTGGCATAGCTGTTTGTTATGCAAAGGTAAGTAGTTTTTTTATTTTTTTAATTTTCCTACTAAAATTTTACTATCGAAGACACAGCCAATAAGAATGGTATCTTGAAAAGGAGCGGCTACGCTCGCGGCCGAAAATGATTGTTCAAGGATTGGTATTTCAAAAATTTGCGGCTTACTACTTGGAGATGTAATTTTGTAAAGTTTGGACGGTGAATATACTGTACTATCTTTAAAATGTTTAATAAATTTACTAAATTTTATATGTGCCGCAGTCCATAGATTATTTTCTTCATCTAATTCCAGATTGTCAGGAGCCCCTTCTAACTTGATTGTATGTATTCTTTTTCCTTCCAGATTGTAGACTTCGATCCTTCTTTTGTAAATGGAACTAATAAAAATTTGATTATCAATCTGAACGATTCCATTAGGATAATTCATTTTACAAAAAATGCGAGTTTTTCCATTTTCATATAGTATAACTTTATCGGTTTTGAGGCGAAGAAAGAAGTTAGTAAAAAAATAAAAGATAGAACGATTGTTCGGGTCATTGGTGAGATAGAAAGTATCGGGATTTATTATGTAAAGGTCATTTGGAGAGATAAAAAAAGAATTTTGAATAGTTTTGAGGTGTTTAAGTTGAGGGAGGTTAGGGTAAAATTGGAAAACTTCAATAGTATTTAATTTTTTTTGTCGGTGATTAATGACATAAAGTTGTTGATTTTGTTCGTCGAAATCTAAACCGTGAGGATGAAAAGGAAAGGGTAGTTCGTTGTGTAGATTTAGAATTTGGTTCTGATAAAAGGCTAAAATTTTTCCATTTTGTTGGTAGAGAGAGGATTTTTTGCGTCTTTCGTTGCAGGAAATAAAGGCAATAGAGTGATTTTTATTCCAGGTGATGTCTTCGGTGCCGGGGTAGGTTGTTAATATTTGCCAATGATTATTTTGGGAGAAGATGTAAAATTTGTTGAAGAAGTAAAAAAAGAAAAGCAAAATGCTATGAAAAATTCTCATTCTCTTCAAGGATTGGGATACACTGGAATTCTTTTATTAAAATTTGGTAATAAGTATCTGATTTTTCTAAAATTTCTTTCCATCTTTGCATTGCCATTTCAGCAGTAAAATCTTGGTCATAAATTAGATTAGAGAGAACAATTTCCTGATTATTTAAGCTGAACCAAGCAAATTGTAATTGGTTATTTTCTTTGAGAAGGAATTCGTAGACATTACCTAAATTTTGTTTAGGTAGGCGGCATAAGACGGCATCCATAGTAATAAAAAATGTTTGTGTGATATAATTAACAAAGATTTTGAAACCATTTTTTTTGATTTCCCAAGAGTTAATGCCTTTACGAGCAACTTTTACATTGATGTTTAGGTTTTGAAGGACTTTTTCAATTTCTAAGGCAATTCCTGAAACTTGATAAGTTTCATTTTCTTTTAGGGGCCAGTGAATTTTAGCGCCGCAGAAAGGGCAGTATTCAGGATTTTCTTTGTCAATTTGTTTTTCTGATATTAGATTTTCACAGCTGTGGCATTTTAAAATAAAGTTACCATAATAAGGCTGATAGTCTTTTAGGTCTTGGAGTAAATAGGATACGGGGATAGCGAAACCGAGATTATCTCCTTCTAAAATAGCGGCACAATTAACACCGATGATATTTCCCTTCCAATCGATTAAGGGACCTCCTGAATTTCCGGGGTTGATTGCGGCATCAATCTGAATATAATAAATTTGATTTTGAAGTCTTTCGGCACGAGAAACAATCCCTTGCGTTGCAGTGTAATTTAGCCCATAGGGATGCCCAATTGCAATGACGGTTTCTCCGTTTTTCACTTTATCTTCTCTTATATTTACATCGGGAAAATCTATATTAACAGGGGGCTCAATAAAAGCTAAATCGTATTTTGGGTCCATAAATAGAACACGGGCAGGTGTATCCTCAAATAATTTTCCATTGATTATCACTTCATTATTTCCTTCTGTAACATGATAATTGGTAACAATTAAATGATATTTTTTTAAGTAAAAACCAGTACCCGTTCCTTTTGGTGTAGAGATTTGCACTACAATAGGTTGAAGTAACTGAACAAGTTCTTGATTAGTCATGATTGGGTATTATAAGTGTTAAAATCGCACTGGGATAATTCTTTCGTGAAGCTAATAGCAAAAGCAAGTAAGTTATCAAAAACTAAATTTTCAAAATGAAAATGAAATTTGGGATAAGTAATTTTATAGTCAGAATTGATTTTTTGAATAAGATTCAGAATTTGTGATATATTAAAGTGTGAGTGAGTATTTTTACCGAATATTCCTAAAAATTTAGTTTTTTGTAAGAATTTAGGTTTTTGAGGTTCATATAATTCGTAAGGATATTTTAGGGGTAGTATTCTATGACTATTCAAAATGACTAAAAATAATTCAAACAAATCTTCGAGGATTGCGGGAATTTTATAGTTAAAAGTATTAAACAAAATACCATACTCAAAACACTCTAATGCAACATCGGGATAATTATTGTCTTGGTACCAAACATAATTTTCTAAGGATTTTTGAAAATGATTAATAATGACTTCTATTTTTGCATTGTTGGTGATAGAAAATGAATAGTAAGATTCTGTAAATAAGTATTCTTTTGGAAAATTTTGAAGTTTATTTTGAATAAAGTTAAAGGTTTCCACCATTTTTTTATTTTTTTCTTCTGTAGTAAGATTATCCTCCATAAAAAAATCATTGTTAATTTTTTTTATGGACATTTGCAAAGGACCTGTTGGAATTAAAAAAAAATCTATACGATAAGCTAAATTGAGGAGTAAATAAGAAGCACCACCTATAATAGCTTTTGAATTAATTTCATTTACACGGTTTAGGGTTTTTGTTATCCATTCATTTAATAGGTTCCATTTTGTTTCTAGAATTTTAGGATTAGAAAAAGTATTAAAATTTTTTAAAATTTCTACATCATCTAATTTTTCTCCTTTTGATTTATCATATAAAATTTCATTCGTCATTTTGTCTCCATGTAAAGCAATCTCTTGGATGACATTATAAATAAGATAGGGATTATATTCAATAGAAGTTAAATAACCTTTTAAAATTAGTTGGTTATTTTCTAAAACAAATCGAGCATAGTTGAGTTCGTAATTCAGAGATAAAATTTTACGTAATAGAGGGAGCGGTTTTTGATTTAAATTAGCGATGGGTAAAAATGTTTTAAGTTCATTTTCTTGAAAAATTCCTTGAATTTTTAAGTTATTGTGAAATATGGTAAAAAAAATCGTGTTATCCGTTTGATGATATACTACATTGGGTTGTTTGTCGTTTTGTATGTAATTTAATAAATGTTTAAAAGCGATCAAATAGCTCTTTTGCTCAAAATAAGAGAACGAAGCCTCCCAGTCTACGATTTGGGATTTTGATTTATTGATATCAGAGTAACGTCCAAATTTTTTCATTGATAGTTATTTCACCAATTTAAGAAAATCCAATCCTCCAAAATTACCGCTACTCATAAAAAGGTAAACATTTTTTCCCGTCCGCCAAGCAAGAATGGCTTTTTCTAGATTTTCTTTATCATATATTACTTGAATATCTTTGTCGCCGAAAGCATCACGGACATCTACAGGAGTGGGAAGCGGCATATTTTTATTTTGTACAATATTCTGGTCAACGAAAACAATTTTTTTTGTAAATTCTTTGAAGACTCCTTTATAGTTTTTCATAAAATTTTTATTGAGCGAGGAGAAAGTATGAAGTTCTAAACAAGCAATAATGTTGGTATTTTTAGAAAAAAAATGCTTTTTAACTGCATTAAGAGAAGCTTTTACCTTGGAAGGACTATGAGCAAAATCACTGATGATGGTATTCCATTGGTCTTGATAAAGAATTTCTAGACGTTTTGCGGCACCTTTAAAAGAACTAATTGCAGTTAAAAATTCCTGCGGTGTAACAGCTAATAACTTACAAACTTCCCATGCCGCTGACGCATTAGCGTAATTATGCTCACCAAAAAATTGTATCGGAGCTAGTAAATTCTCTAATTGTAAGTAATGCCGATTTTTATCTTTTTGGGTTAAAAGGGGCTTATATGGAATAAAATATAATGATTCAATTTTCTGGTAAGGCTTAATCAAATTTTTTGTAGTTTTATCTAAATCATTATAAACGATATGGGTAGCTTTTTCTAGGCTTTTTAATAACAAATCAAATTGTTGCAGATAAATTTCTTCGGTTGGGAAGACATTGATATGATCCCATGCAATACCTGTTAAAACTAACAAATGAGGTTTATAAACCAAGAATTTTGGGCGTGGGTCAAATGGAGCGGTTAGATATTCATCACCTTCCATAATAAAAATGGGAGCATCAGAAAGTTTTACCATAGTATCAAAACCTTCCAATTGAGCTCCCACCAAATAATCCGCAGAATAATATAATTGCTTTAAAACATGTAAAATCATGGAAGTAACCGTAGTTTTTCCATGAGAACCAGCAATGACAATCCTTTGTTTTTGCGAAGCATGCTCATAAATAAATTCAGGAAAAGAGCATATTTTTAAGCCTAACACTCTCGCTTTTTGTAATTCAGGATTATCTGCTTTCGCATGATTGCCTACAATGACAACATCAATATCTTTCGTGATTTTATCCGGGAACCAGCCCATATTTGGTGGTAGAAGATTATGCATCTTAAGCCTTGAATATGCAGGTTCTTGTATTATATCATCAGATCCTGTTACTTCATTTCCGAGCCTCTTCAGCTCAATCGCTAAATTATGCATAATACTTCCACCCACAGCAATCAAATGATATTTCATTTGGTACCAGAAAGCCTATGTGGCTAAATTTTACTGATTTTTCAAAAGGGCTTCTAATCGATCTATTACAGGTTTGTTAATCATTTGTAAGCTGCGCCCATGATTATCAGGCTTGGGATGTACTTTTCTCCTTTTTGATTTTATTTTTCTAAGCTTGTAAATATTTAAGGTTCTTGTTAATAATTTACTTCCCATTTCTATTCAAAAATAAGACCACAAAAATAGAAATTATTTTCGGTAATTTACAATTCTAGTTTTACAAAAAATCGTAATTTCGCCTAAAATATTTTATTTATGGACACTTATGTTTTGTTAGTGATTGATACCCAATACGACTTTTGCGATCCGATGGGAGCTTTATACGTACCCGGTACAGAAAAAGATATGCGCCGTTTAGCTTCTTTTATTAAACGTAATAAACAGACCATCGGGCATATCTGCTTAACTATGGATTCGCATCCGTATCTTCATATTTCACATCCTTGTTTTTGGAAATCCCTTGAAGGAAATCATCCTGCACCCTTTACGGTCATAACTTCGCATGATGTAAAGATCGGAAAATGGATACCCCAATTTGTTCCGGATTATGCTTTGAATTACTTAGAAAAATTAGAACAACAGGAGCAGTTTCCCCATGTTATCTGGACTTATCACTACATTGCAGGAACACGTGGTTTTGCTATTGTAGAAGAACTTATGGAAGCCATTCGTGAATGGTCTTTCTATCGAGGAAAACCCCATCAAATTGTACTGAAAGGCTGTAACCCTTACACCGAACATTTCGGTATTTTTGCCGCCAATCTACCTATTGAAAACCAACAAGATACAATGCCTAACTATGATTTACTTCACCAACTAGATGCTTATAGTTACATAATCATTGCTGGAGAAGCTCGTTCACATTGTGTGGCTACCTCCTTAAATCAAATCCTATTCCTGAAACCAGATATGGCAAAAAAGCTATTGGTGTTGGAAGATTGCATGTCTGATATACCGGGATTTGAAGAAGATGCTAACCCTATCTATCAAAAAGCAGTGGTTAACGGTGCTCAAATCCTCTTCTCTAAAAACTTTTTATAATGAAAATCAAAATATTCACTTTGACCTTCAATCCTTTTTCTGAAAATACTTATCTCATCGCTGACGAAGATGGCAAAACCGCTATTATAGATCCTGGCTGTCTTTATCATGAAGAGCAAGAGAAACTGTTTCAAACACTCCAAAAAAATCATTTAACATTGGAACGTGTACTCTTAACACATTGCCATATTGACCACGTCATGGGCTGTAAATTTATTTATGATACTTTTGGTTTACTACCTGAACATCATGAGATAGAGAAAAGTTTACTAGCTAATGCGAGCATTCAGGGTCAATTTTTTGGAATAGATTGCCCTACACCGCCTGCTGCTCAACATTTTTTAATCCCTAATACCGCAATTTCCATTGGTAAAATCACATTTGAACTTTTTTTTACACCAGGACATTCGCCTGGTTCTATAAGTTTTTTTCATGCACCCTCCAAAACTTTATTCTCGGGGGACGTTTTATTTCAAGGTAGTATAGGTAGAACAGACTTGCCGGGAGGAAATTATGAAACGTTAATGCAAACCATCTATCAAGTGTTATTACCTCTTGGAGAGGATGTAACTGTATATCCAGGGCATGGACCTAAAACCACCATAGCAAAAGAAAAGCAGTATAATCCTTTTTTAAATTAAAAGTTTAAGCTATTCCATGGTGAAAGACAAAGCCTATTGGGTATATGAAATTGTTAAAAGTATTCCGTATGGTAGAGTTACTACCTATGGGGCTATTGCTAAATTTCTAGGTACGCAAGGCGGTGCACGCATTGTTGGATATATTTTAAATCTATGCCCAAAAGACCAAGATATTCCTGCACATCGTGTCGTTAATAGGAATGGAGTGCTTACTGGTAAACATCATTTTCCAACCCCAACTTATATGCAAGAACAACTAGAAAAAGAAGGTATAACCATAGTCAAGGACCGGATTGTAAACTTTGAAAAACATTTCTGGGACCCCAATCAAAGGTATTGAGAATTTTAGAATTTTGCTAGGAGTCTTACGTTTAATATCCTTGCGGATAAATAATTAGGAATTGCATATTGAATACCAGCAAAATCTTGAATCCATAAATAGGAAACGGTATTAGGTCTACCGAAAAGATTAAAAATTTCCAAAGCACCCCAGAGAGATTTCATGCCCCATTTTTTCTGTGGGTCACGTATCACTAGTAATTTACTTAATCCTAAATCTACACGATGGTAAGAAGGCATTTTAAAAACGGATTTATTTTCGATGTTAGCAGGAGGACCGAAAGGTATGCCACTTCCATAAATATAATTTACATGTACCTTAAAAGTTGGGTTTAAAGGGAATTCGTCTTGGAAATAAAAACTTACGGTGAAGCGTTGGTCAGTGGGGCGGCGGATAAAGCCACGGTTATCGTTAGATAGATCTTCCATGGTCTTTAAGTAACTGATATTGATCCATGAATCAATACCACGAATAAACTCACCGCTTAATTTCATATCTAAGCCATAAGCGTAGCCGTTTGCAGAATTTTCCCCATAATAACGAATTCTGACGTTATCAATTTCATAAGGCACCAAATCTTGTAAGATTTTATAGTAGGCTTCTGTAAAGAGTTTGAAGGGTCTGCCGAAGGCTTCAAAGAGGTAGTCTCCCCCAACAATAAAATGATAGGCTTTTTGAGCTTGTACAAAAGGATTAACGACACCTTGCAAGTTACGTAGTTCTCGGTAAAAAGGGGGTTGTTGATATAGACCAAAAGCCAAACGAAATTGCCATGGATTAAGCAGGGTATCCCATTTCAGAGACGGGTCTATCACTAATTGAAAGCGTGGGCTTATAAGAAATTGCTGGTTTAGTGTCCAAAAATGTGTACGGGCACCGAAGACGGTACGCATCATCGCACTGATTCTGAAACTACCTTGTAAATAACTCTCTATACGTTGCGATGTCAGTTGATTTTCACTATGGATAACTTCCTTAATTTTGATGTAGTCAGCGGAGTCAATTGCAGACCATTCATGAATTTTATCGTTGATATATTCTGATTTCCAACGAATTCCCCAACTTATTTGATGTTTAGTTTGGGGGGAAGTCCACCAGAAGCCTTTATGTTCAGCGGAGAAAACATTAGCGTACAGTCTATTTCTTGCGAAATGAATAAAAGAGCCGATACCACGAATTGCAATAATTTCATTGAAGCGGTCTGAACCGATATTATTGGAGACATCCGCTAGGCGGTAAGCACCTTCAACATCGATTTTCTCGGATTCATTTGTTTGAAATCCTGATAAAATGCCGACTAATTGAAAGCGGTAAGAAGGTTTATAGGTAGCTTTGAAAGCGCTAAATTGGGTAAAGTAGCTTGTAATTTCTGCACCACCGAAGCCTACTAAAAGCCTTAAAGGAATGTTAATAGTACCTAAATTGGTTTCGCGGGTCTGCGGAGCAAAGAAATAATTGTTTTTTGCGGTATGAAAGAAAAGTTGTAACTCCCAAGGTTTATCAGGCACAAATAAGCTATCTCCATTTTTGAGGTATTTAAGACCTTTGTGTTTAGCGGTTTTAGAGAAAGTGAAGAGCCCTTGTGCATCCCAGAATAAAGGTTTATACTCACCTTGGGTATCCAAAGTTTTGAGTAAATTGGTAATAGAGAAACGCCTTGCTCCCACAAGATAAGTAAAATTTCCAGCTTGTAAAGAATCTTCTGGGTTTTTAGTTGAGCCTTCGAGGTGTAGGTTTTGAGTTAGTAATCCCGCTTCGGCAGAGCCTTTGAATTGTTTAGGTTTGCGGTATTGAATAGCAAGGACGGAAGACATTTTATCAGCGTATTTAGGTTCAAAGCCTCCGGTGCTAAAAGCTATATCATGGACTAAAGCACTGTTGGTAAATCCTAATCCTTCTTGAAAACCAGCACGTACAAGCTGTGGTCTATAAATCTCTATATCATTGACATAAACAGCGTTTTCATCAAAATTACCTCCACGTACCCGGTATTGAGAACTAAATTCGTTATTGGTTGCTACGCCGGGCATCATCACAATTTTACTTTCTATATCCGATTTAAAAGTGGGCATAGAAGCAATATCTTTGGTTGGGAAACGTTCAAATTGCAGTTGGTCTGTTCGTTGTTTTCTATCATTTTTTGCGGTAATATTCGTTGCTTCAATTTCTATATCTTTGGAAGTCAGGATAATAGGAAGGTTCTTTTTTTCACCAATTTGTAATTTTATATCTAATTCAACGGTTTGGTAGTTTAAGTGTTTGATTTGTAGTCGGTAACGTCCAGCAATTAAAAAAAATTGAAAATTACCAAGGCTATCGGAAAGTGTTTTTTGTCCTGTTTCTAAGATTTCTAGGATAGCATCAGCGACTGCATGGTTATTTTTGTCTTTAATTTTACCAAATAAAGAAGCATTTTGTCCCCAACTACTTGTTATACTACTAAAAAACCAAAAGAACAAAATAAAATGTTTCTGTTTCAATTTTGGATTGCTTTGATAACGCAAAACTACGTTATTTTTGTATAAGAAAGGTGTTCTAATGAATTTTTAGGGGAACGTGGATAGTAGTTTGTTGTAGAATATTTTTTATAAGTGATAAAAAATTCTCAAATTTGCATGAGGAAATTATCTATGATTATTGTGACAGGAGCCGCAGGATTTATAGGTTCTTATATGGTTGGGAAGTTAAATCAGGAAGGATATACGGATATTGTTTTAGTAGATGATTTTTTAAGACCTAATAAGGTTAATAATTGGAAAGATAAAAAATATAAAGAAACTGTTCAAAGGAATTTATTTTTTGATTGGTTAAAGATTACGAATCCGAATTTAATTCAGGCGGTAATACATTTGGGAGCAAGGACGGATACGACTGATTTAAACGAAAAAGTATTTTTAGAACTTAATTATTATTTTTCGGTACGGCTTTTTGAGTATTGTGCGGAGCATCAAATTCCTTTTTTATATGCTTCTTCTGCGGCGACCTACGGAGATGGTAAACAAGGTTTTTCGGATTTAGTATATGAATTAAAACCGCTTAATCCTTATGCCAAATCAAAACATCAATTTGATTTGTATTTACTAAAAGCGGTTAAGAGACCGTATTTTTGGGCGGGTTTCAAATTTTTTAATGTGTATGGGCCCAACGAATATCATAAGGGGCGGATGGCTTCCGTAGTTTATCACGCATATCAACAAATACAAACCAATGGTAAATTGAAATTATTCCGCTCTCATCGCTCCGATTATAAGGATGGCGAGCAAAAAAGAGATTTTATTTATGTAAAAGATGTAGTAGAAGTGTTGTATTATTTTCTAACAGAACGCAGGAATCCAGATATTTATAATTTAGGTACTGGTAAATCACGAACTTTTTGGGATTTGGGCGTTGCAGTATTTCATGCATTAAAAAAGCCTGTGATTATTGAGTTCATTGATATTCCAGAAGATATACGAAATAGTTACCAATATTTTACCGAAGCTGATATGCAAAAATTAAAACATGCAGGATACACAAAGCCATTTCATTCATTAGAGGCAGGTATTCATGATTATGTAGAAAATTATTTAGTTACAAATCAAAATTTTTAGTATGGCAAATCAGGCTTCTCATGAAACGAAAACAAAAATTCTGGAATCAGCCCGAAAAAACTTTATTCAATATGGTTTTGATGGTGCAAGAATGCAAGTCATAGCCGATGATGCTAAGGTCAATAAAGCCATGCTTCATTACTATTTTAAGGATAAACAACAACTTTACCAAGAGGTCTTTGAATTTGCTATGGTTCAACTTAAAGCAGGTTTTACTATCTTTCAGGACAAATCGTTAACTATTTTAGAGAAACTTCAAAAGTTTGCTTCATTTTGTTTTAATCTTTATAAGAATCATACCGATATTATGATTTTTTTGGTTTGTGAGATACAACGTTGCCCAGAGGTAATTCCGCAGTATGTATTGCAGGGAGTTCATCTAAAAGAAACTGATTTAGCCCATCAAATTCAATCTGGAATGAATTTAGGGCTGATTAAAAAAGGGGATATCTACCAAGTTTTGATGATTATCATAAGTTTAGCTTTATTTCCGATAGTTTCTTATGATTTTAATACGCGATTACTGGGTTTTCCCATTGGAGAATATCCTTTACTTTTGGAGAGTTATTATGAGCAATTACCCGAAAAAATAATGAGTTTTATAAAGTTATGAGTAAGCCAAGAGTGATTGTTTGCCCCAGTCCCTTATTTTTAAAGACATTGCCCGTAAAAGATTCAATAGTGGTAGTAATCGATATATTAAGAGCTACGACGAGTATATGCGTAGCATTTGGGAGCGGTGCTGCGGAGATAGTCCCATTAGATTCTATTGAAAAATGTAGAACTTACAAAGAGAAAGGTTATCTGATTGCTGGAGAACGAGATGGTAAAATGATAGAGGGTTTTGATATGGGCAATTCCCCTTTTTCTTTCATGGGAGAGCATATTCGTAACGCCAAAATTGCAATGACTACCACTAACGGAACAAAATGTATTCATGCATCTAGACAGGCTTACCAAATTATCATCGGCGCTTTTGTAAATATGACAGCAGTAGTCAATTATTTAAGAGCACAGGGGCGAGATGTGATTTTGTTGGCCGCAGGATGGAAAGACAAAATGAACTTAGAAGATACTGCGTTTGGGGGGGCAGTTGCATTGGAACTAGAAAACGAGTTCCTTCCCACAGAAGATTCAACACGTATAGCCATGACATTATACGACGCTATGCTTAAAGATAAACGCTACTTCATCAAAAATGCTACGCAGTATGAGCAAATTATTGGGCTTAACATCGTAGAAGATGTAAAATATTGCTTGAGAAGAGATTTACATGAGGTTTTACCTATCTATCAGAATAGAAAGTTAGTAGATTTGTTAGCTAAAACCAAACTTGTAAATATAAAACGCTAGGATAAACCCATCTTAATATTTAGTTAGGTTAGAAATTTAGTACTCTATTTTTTTGATTAAGTTTTGGGATAGGTAGGAGACCATCTTGGTATAAAATAAAAAAAATCGTTGATACTCTAATAAAAGTTACTAATTTTGGCAATCCAAATAAAAAAACTTAAATGTTAGGAGTAGTTCAAATCAATCTAGAAGACTTACTATCTGCTTACCAGAAAATGTGTTGGGTTCACTACATGGCATGGACATACGAAAATCATCGTGATATATGTAAAATTGTGCATTCTACTTCACGTGGTCATGAAGCGATTCAATTAGCAATAGCCTTTCATTTAAAACCTGTTGATTATGTTTATCCTTATTATCGTGATGAAAGCATTTTATTGGGTATAGGAATGACTCCATATCAAATGATGCTTCAATTATTAGCTAAAAAAGATGATCCTTTTTCAGGGGGGAGGATGTATTATGCACATCCGAGTTTACGAGATGAAGATAAACCTAAAATTCCTTATCAATCTTCTGCGACGGGAATGCAAGCGATACCATCAACAGGAGCCGCACACGGGATAAAATATAAAGAAAAACAAAAACTTTTTGCAGAAAATGAAGTACTTCCTATTGTAGTATGTTCATTAGGGGATGGTGCAATTACAGAGGGAGAAGTATCGGAAGCGTTTCAGGAAGCAGTGTTACACCAGTTACCAATCATTTATGTGGTACAGGATAATGGTTGGTCTATATCTGCCCGAACATCTGAATTTACGGCTATGTCTGCTGTGGAATTTGCGAAAGGATTTAAAGGCTTAGAAACGATTTCTATTGAAGGTTGGGATTTTATTGAGAGTTATGAGACGATGCGAAAAGTTGTAGAGACGGTACGTAAAGAGCGAAGGCCTTTCATGGTTCATGCGAAAGTTCCTTTGTTGCATCATCATACTTCTGGAGTACGGAAGGAATGGTACCGAAGCACACAGGAATTAGAAAATTTGTTACAAATATGCCCACGTATCACATTGAGAAATCAGTTACTGAATATGGGCATCGAGGAGTCCATATTATTAGAGATAGAAAAAGAAGCGGAGCGTTATATATCGGAGGAGTTTCAAAAAGCAGTTCAAGCGGAGGAGCCACCTTTAGAAAGTTTATATGAGCATGTATATGCCCCTACGCCGGTAACGGAAGAGCGAGGCGAGCGAACTCCTAGAGGAGGGAAAGAAGTGGTAATGGTTGATGCGGCGTTACATGCTTTGGAAGAGTTAATGAAGGTGTATCCTGAATTAGTTTTTTATGGTCAGGATGTGGGCGGAGAATTAGGAGGCGTTTTCAGGGAAGCGGCTTTATTAGCCAAAAAATTTGGAGATAATCGTGTATTTAATACACCCATTCAAGAAGCTTACATTATAGGAAGTACAGCGGGAATGTCAGCGGTGGGATGTAAACCTGTTGTAGAAGTACAATTTGCGGATTACATATGGCCGGGCTTAAATCAGTTATTTACAGAGCTTAGTCGTTCTTATTATTTATCTAACGGCAAGTGGTCAATTCAAAGTTTGATTCGAGTTCCTATTGGTGCGTATGGTGGTGGAGGTCCTTTTC
Source organism: uncultured Bacteroidia bacterium (assembly GCA_938005475.1). Taxonomy (GTDB): domain Bacteria; phylum Bacteroidota; class Bacteroidia; order J057; family CALLMJ01; genus CALLMJ01. The sequence continues at coordinate 27,994 of CALLNY010000040.1, forward strand.
ATTCTTCCAGTGTAGAATCGGTTCTTTGTAATATTCAAGGCATAAAGGTTGTTTATCCTTCAAATGCGGCGGATTTAAAAGGTTTATTCAAGGCGGCTTTTTTAGATCCTAATCCTGTGGTGTTATTAGAGCATAAAGGATTATATTGGTCTAAGGTACCGGGAAGTAAAGCCGCAAAAGCGATTGAACCGGATGAAAATTATATTATACCACTTGGAAAAGCGAGAATATTTTTAGAGGCTTCACAAGAAGCTATTGAAAATGGAGAATCTTGTTTAGTGATAACTTACGGAATGGGAGTTCACTGGGCTTTGAATGCCGCACAAAAATTTAATCAGCAAGTAGAAATATTAGATTTACGTACTTTAATGCCAGTAGATTGGAATTTGATTAGTGAACGTGTAAAAGTTCATAATAAAGTATTAGTAGTAACCGAAGAAACTACGGTGAATACCTATGCCGAAGCACTTGCCGGAAGAATAGGAAGGGAATTTTTTAAATTTTTAGATGGTCCTGTTCAAGTAGTGGGTAGTGCAAATGTACCTGCAATTCCTGTCAATACTTATTTAGAAGAATTTATGCTACCGAATGCGGATAAGGTTGCAGATGCTATTCTCGAGCTATTAAATTTTTAGGTTATAAGAGTTTTAAGTGAATAATGTGGACGGGGCAATTTTTAGAGGCTTCAAGGTTGGCTTCGTATTCCATAACGTGGGTAGTAATAGTATAAATTCCTTTTTTTTCGTTAGCTTTTAGGAGAATAGCTTTGCCATCTTTTTTGGAAATTGCCCAACGTTCTGGGGCGGCTTCAACGCAAGCATTACAACCTATGCATTTATCACGATAATGAATAATTTGTAATTTCCCTTGTTTAGGATTCATGAACCGTAACTTTTACCGATGAATAATCATGGATAATGTTGTAAAGTGTGTCTCTTTCTATGGCTTGATACCCTGCAGATTGGATAAGTTCTACCAGCTCTTGGGTAGTCATTTTCGGATTTTGTTCTTCAGAGCCAGCCATAGAATAGATTTTAGTCGTATCATCAATAGTTCCATCAATATCATCTACTCCATAGTCTAACGCGATTTGGGTAGTTTCTCTACCAATCATAGCCCAATAGGCTTTGATATGATCAAAATTATCTAAATATATTCGGGATACAGCGTAATTTTTTAGGTCTTCAATTATGGATACTTCAGGCAGATGGCTCATTTCGTTGTCTTTATTACGGAATTTTAAGGGTATAAAAGTTTGGAAACCATGAGTTTGGTCTTGTAAATCACGTAATTGTTTGAGGTGGTCTACACGGTGCCAATATTTTTCAATATGTCCATATAACATAGTGGCATTAGAGCGAATGCCGAGTTCATGGGCAGTTTTATGAAGTTCTAACCAATTTTCTGAATTGGCTTTATCTTTAGCTATTTGGTTACGAATTTCAGGGTGAAAAATTTCTGCTCCTCCACCAGGAATAGAATCTAAACCTGCTTCTTTCAGAATTTGTAGTCCCTGTTTATAGGAAATTTTGGCTTTTTTAAAAATATAATGAAACTCAACAGGAGTAAGCGCCTTGATATGTAATTCAGGGCGATGTTCTTTAATCTTTCTAAATAAATTAGCATAGAAATCTAAATCATATTGCGGTAATACCCCCCCTACAATATGTACTTCCGTAACAGGTTGGTTATCATAAGCTTTAACCATTTCTAACATCTCATTTTCATTATACTCCCAGCCTTCTTCTCTCTTTTTGATTGCTCTTGAATATGAACAAAATTTACAATCATAAATACAAATATTAGTAGGCTCAATATGAAAATTTCTATTAAAAAAAGTTTTTAGTCCATGTTTACGTCTTCTTATATAATTAGCTAATTGTGCAAGGAAAGGTAAATTACGGGATTCAAATAAAAAGAGCGCTTCCAGTTCGTCAATTCGTTGTAAATTTAGAACTTTCTCGAAGATTCTTTTTTCAGTGTTATTCAGTTTTTCATAAAAACTTTTTTCGTTTAAGAATGAGGAAATCATAAAACAAAATTAGTTTGTTCTATGGTTTTAACAAAATTTTTTTAGAATTGGTTTGGGACGAATAGGATAAGAAACGAAACAAGCCTTTACTTGTTGTAGGCATAAAAAAGATTCCCTTTTTATTTTACAAATTTGTAATTCAGCCCAATAGCAAAAGACATTAAGTCTGGATATCCTGGAATAAAAGAAACTGCAAAATCTAGGCGGTCTGAGAGGAAGTATTTATATTCAAATTCTCCACCATACCATAAAAATAGATGTTGCCATTTATCATTTATATCTCCATTAAATTTTCCTGGATTGTTATAACCAGGAATTTCAAGCCAATTTCTTCGGAAAATTATTGTAGGTCCAATACCACCGTACAAACTATGTTTATCTTTTTTGATAATTTTTCTTCTTATTCCTACATGTACAAACCCACCTAATCTTGCCGCACAATCACTGTATAAAGATTTAACAATTTTGAATGAAAAAGCATCTTTAATAAAAAATTTTTCATACATTATCTCCAAACCAAAATTCATAACAAAGTATGCGTTTTTATCTAATTTGTTAGGCATCAAAAATGCATTACTTTTTTCTCCTTTGGGATGAATACTAAGTCCAAAAAATTTTATTCCGATGTTATCTTGTGCTAGCCCATGACTATAAAATAAAATTCCCCAAAGACTTATAATCGAAATTAGCACTCTCTGCATACTTATGACGGCGTCAATGAAAAACAAAGTAAAAGAAAAAATTTATAATAGCAAAAGATTATTGAGATAATCCACCAATTAGAATCGGTTGTCCTAAAAATTTAGGTTGTTTTTTTAAGATATGGACATCAATTAAAGCTTTAGCTCTTGCAAAAAATTCTCGTATTTTCACATGGTCCGTAGACATGGGGTCTTTTGCATTGAAGGCTATTGCGTTCATGTTCATGGCTTGTGCTATGTAAAGCGCTCTTTCATTATGAAATTCTTGTGAGATAATAGTAATATCATCTTCTTGAAATACTTTTTTGCATCTTACAATAGATTCATAAGTACTGAAGCCTGCGTAATCTAAATAAATTGCTTCTTTTGGTATCCCTTTTTTGATTAAAGCTTGTTTAATCTTTACTGGTTCATTGTAATTTATATGTTGGTTATCCCCACTAGCAAGGATGTATTGAATTTTGCCTTCTTTATACAATTTTGCGGCGGCTTCAATACGATATTGAAAATATAAATTTTGGTTTCCATTACTCAAATAAGGGCTGGTTCCTAACAACAAACCAGTTTTTTTAAAAGGGATTTTATCAATTTGGTTATAGATAAAAGGCTCCGCATGTTTTTCTATGATGAAATTACAAACCAAAATTCCAACAAGTAAAATTACTCCACTTGTGACTATCAATATTCCTATTTTCCTTATTAGTTGGTAACACATAAAAAACTAAGCGAATATACGTAAATTTTTCCACAAAAGTTATACATACTTATTCCCATTCTAAAAAATTTTTTCTTTGCATGTTTTTTAAAACTATTTTTGTTGTATAGTTTTAGAATCGATGCTAGTACTTTCGGAATACCAGCCCCTAAAAGAATGGTTTAAACTTTATCAAGAAAAAACACCTTTGCAATTAAAGGATAAGGATATTCAAAAGATAGTTCAATCTTATGAATATTTACAAAAAAAAATAAAAAGTTCAGGGGTTCCTATATATGGTATCAATACGGGTTTTGGTGCTTTATGCAATACCTTTATTCCTACCGAAGAGCTAAATACATTACAATACAATCTTATACGCTCCCATGCGGCTGGGATAGGGGATATCGTCCCAGAGCCCATTGTCAAATGGATGTTACTTCTTAAAATCTTACATTTATCTAAAGGCTATTCTGGTGTACAATTACAAACAGTTCAAAGGTTAATAGATTTTTATAATCAGGAGATTATTCCTGTTGTATATGAACAAGGTTCATTGGGCGCGAGTGGAGATTTGGCTCCGTTGGCTCATTTGTGTTTACCATTACTCGGAGAAGGAGAAGTCATTTATCAAAATCGAAAATATTCGGGGAAAGAGATTTTACAAAAAATGGGATGGCAACCGATTGTCTTACAGCCAAAAGAAGGGCTTGCTTTATTAAATGGGACACAGTTCATGAACGCTTATGGTTTATTTATTTTAATGGAAATTGATAAATTATGGGAAAACTGCCTACGAACTGCCGCACTCTCTTGCGAAGCTTTTGATTGCGTTTTAACACCTTTTAAATCTCTTCTTCATACCATCCGTTTTCATAATGGGCAAAAAATTGTAGCTAAATGGTTTCATGAGGTACTATCCCAATCGCCGAATATCCTAAAACCTAAAACACAAGTTCAAGACCCGTACTCTTTTCGTTGTATACCACAAGTTTTAGGGGCTTCTTACGATACTATCGAGTTTGTTAAAAATACATTTGAAATTGAAACGAACTCTGTGAGTGATAACCCTAGTATTTTCGTAGAAGAGGATTGTATTCTTTCTGGTGGAAATTTTCATGGGCAACCTCTCGCTCTTGGATTAGATTTCCTGGCTATAGCCTTATCAGAAATAGCAAGTATCAGTGAAAGAAGAAGCTATTGGCTTTTATCAGGTACACGTGGGCTAAATCCTTTTCTTGCTTACCATCCGGGAACAGAATCCGGTTTGATGATAGCTCAATATACTGCGGCATCAATCGTAAACCAAAATAAACAATTGTGTTACCCAAACTCTGTTGATACAATCCCTAGCTCCAATGGGCAAGAAGACCACGTAAGCATGGGCGCTAACTCCGCAACAAAATGTTTAAAAATATTGGAAAATGTGAAGAAAGTAATCGCCATTGAATTTCTACACGCATATCGTGCAGTTCAATTAAAAAATCTTAAAGACCATATAAGCCCCGTATTGCGTGAATGGATATCGCAATATGAACTACAATATCACCTGCCACAAAATGACTTCTATATGCATCAAGCTATTCATGACACTATACATTTTATGGACAGTACAGATTGCAAATAGCTCTTTCCTAATTTATTAAAGCAAAAGTCCTATACTTATTCCTGAGGTAAAACTTATAGGTATAGACCAATTTTCGGAGATAGTATGACTATGAAAATTACTGGGAATGTTGTTATCAAAATAAGAATTTGCAGGGTATATAAAATCTGTTTTACGATTTGCGAAGCCATATCCGCCTCCAACATATATATCAAGTAAAATTATATCCGCAATAAGCCATTGTTTCCCAATAGTTAAATTGATGGCTCCACTCCAATTCCTAAATTTTGCTACCTGAACAATAGGAACGTAATTTAATGTATCATAAATAAAAATTTGTTCTTTGTTTGTGAAGTAAGAAAAAGAAATTTGGGGTTTAAAATACGCACCCGCTAACGGATGCACTAATCTTGTCCCTTTGTTATAAGTTAATTGTTGAAACATCATTTTATTACCAACCGTAACAAAGGCTCCTTGCTTTTCATCATTAAAAACATCATATTCTTTAGGTTTTAAACCGACACCAATAACTCCTACTTTCGCATCAAAAATGATTTTAGGGGCTATCCATTGTTGATAACCCATCGCAAAATGCCTTGCAATCGGTCCAAATGGAGTAATCATAATAGCCTTGCGTTTATGCGAATTCGAAGATTCCGATATGGCTAATAGGTCTTTTTCGAATTCTATTTTTTCCCCATTTTCTAATTGAATACTCACTACATCTTGCTTAGATATTACATAAATAGGTCCTTCTAAATCGTTGTAATTTCTGTATTTAATTTCATCAGAACCGATTTCAATAATTTTTACTTCTAACTTGGATTTATTCGTTTTTTGCAAAATATCTTGCCCCCAGACCGTAGAGGTTAATAAAACCCCAAAAATTACTTTTAAAACCAACCTTTTCATATCAAAATTTTATTAGTAAAAATATAAAAAAATCACTACAAAATTTTTGCCAAGTCAAAAAAGGCTATATTTGCAGTATGAGTGATTGGTCTGAATACTGGAAAAATCGCAATTTGATTGAAGATATTGCTGTTCAAAAAAATAGACAAAAAATGTCTTTGCAAGATTGGGAGGTATTTTTTTATATACTCAAACATTATGCTTTTCTTGCCCAAAAAGTACGTAATTGGTATGATTTCCTAATGTGGACTTTAATAGCTTTTGTTTTTTTAGTACTTTATTGATGAGCTGGCTTATTTTATCAATTAGTGTCATTCTATTGATTTTTGTAATCCTTCAAAGACAAAAAATTCATGTTTTTACAGCCCATAAAAATATCCAAACTTTCCTATTACCTTTTATCTACTATCTCAAAAATGATGTATGGGAAGATACGCTACTACATCTTCAGATTGACATGAACCCCAATTTCACAGCAGGTATTTTTAAAAAAGAAACTAATACTTATCATTTTGAATGGATAAAGGGGAAAACTCGCCTCATGGATGGTAGTGAAATTCAATTTAGAATTAAAGATATACGAAAAAAATGGAATGTAACCAAACGTTGAATATCAGAAAACTAAAAACCAAAACCAAATATAAAATTGTAACGCGTTATACGGTTATGTTATCCTGGGATAAACGCTGTTATAACAAAGAATTGGGAGAGATTCCTCCTAAATTCAAATTAAAAGAAGAACAAAAAAGTAAATCTCCTTATACGATTTTAGACCCTGTCGCTTGTTCCGCAATTTATCAAAATGCTTACAAAATCTTATCTAAAAAAGTAGCTTAATTATGGCAAGATGTTATATCAAAAGAGGGATTTGGGTAACCAAACAATGTGAGAACGCCGCTCTTACAAACTGCTCCGTTTGTAACAAACCCACTTGCACTGAACATTTATCAGTAGTCTTAACAAAAAATTTATTTGTGTGAATTGTTTAAAACCTTACATGTCAGTTGATTTAGTAGAAGATTTCAAAGAAGGTGACATAGAAAATTTTGTTTATTACATGGCTAGTCTAAAAGCACGTTTTGATTCCCTAAAAGAAAAATCTGGTTTTGACCCTATTATGATGATAACGATACCTCCGCAAACCTATACGATAGTGGAATGAATTATATGAATTCGTTGTTAATAGCTTTATGAAAGTGCATTTACCTAATTCAGAACAAAATGAATTAAGCTACGAAGAACTTATCAAGCGTTCAGAACCTAATAAAACTCAACTTTCTGAACTTCACACAAAGGAAATGGTCTTAAACATTGGACCCCAGCATCCCTCTACGCATGGTGTTTTACGATTAGAAGTTGTTACAGATGGAGAGTTAGTTCTAAACGTTATACCGCATTTAGGATACTTACATCGTTGCTTTGAAAAACACGCAGAATCTTTGAACTACCAACAAATTATACCCTACGTGGATAGAATGGATTATCTGTCTGCTATGAACAATGAATTTGCTTATGCTATAGCCGTTGAAAAAATGCTAGGATTAACGGGACAGCTACCTAAAAGAATTGAGTACATTCGGGTCTTAGTTGCAGAGCTTAATAGGATAGCCTCTCACCTCGTTGCTATTGGTACTTACGCAATGGATATCGGGGCTATAACTCCTTTTTTATGGTGTTTCCGAGACCGTGAACACATCCTCAATTTATTAGAATGGGCTTGCGGTGCAAGAATGCTATACAATTACATTTGGATTGGGGGGCTTTTCTATGACCTACCTGTGAATTTTGAAGAACGTTGTTTAGAGTTCTGCCAATATTTCTATCCCAAAATTATTGAATTAGAACGACTTATCAGTGAAAATCCTATTTTTATCTCCCGAACGGTAGGTATAGGTATCTTGCCTTTACCAACTGCTATTGATTTCGGTGTAACAGGTCCTATGTTACGTGCATCAGGCTTAAAATACGATATCCGTAAAGTAGATGGTTATTCTGTTTATCCTGAATTAGATTTTGAAGTCCCCTACGCCCATAAAGATGAGATTGGTAAAATTGGAGATTGCTGGATGCGTTATAAAATACGGGTGTTAGAAATGTACGAATCTTTAAAAATAGTAGAACAATGTGCTCAAAAGTTATTGAAAGACTATCCCCGAACTCCTGATTTTGACCCACGAAAATTTTGCCCCAAAAAAATACGCCCAAAAGCACAAGCCCTCTACGCTCGTGCAGAAAATCCAAGAGGAGAACTGGGTTTCTTTATAGTTGCAGATGGAAAAAACGATATACCATATCGTTGTAAAGTCAGAGCGCCCAGCTTTTGTAATTTGTCTGTACTTCCTGAATTATGTAAAGGTATTTTATTAGCTGATTTGGTAGCTATTTTAGGTTCAATTGATATTGTTTTAGGAGAAGTGGACAGATAAAACTAATTATACTTTTTGGCAATCATCAAAGCACCTATTAAAGCTACTAATAGTATGACAGAAATCATCTCAAAGGGGTATACGTACTGGGTCATCAATTGAAGACCGATTTTTTCTACTTTACCATACTCAAAAGTTTCTTTTGCAGAGCCTATCGCAGAAAAATCTTTCATAGCCACTAACATTTCCGCTAAAAAAGCTAATCCTAATAAAAAGGCAAGCCCTTTTTTAGCATCGAAAGCAGGCTCTAAGGACTTCTCGGAACCTAAATTGAGAAGCATCACCACAAACAAAAATAATACCATAATAGCCCCCGCATAAACAATAATTTGTATAACCGCTATAAATTCCGCATTCAAAGTGAGATATAAACCTCCAATACAGAAAAAGTTTACCACCAACAAAAGTACTGAATACATAGGATTCCTGTTAGTGATAACAGCTAATGCAGTCGCAATAGATAAAACAGCTAATACCCAAAATAGTACAGTCTCAACCACGATATTGATTTTGTTGCAAAGTAATAATATTCTTTTGGATTAAACAAATTTTTTTATGACCAATTTTTCTAAAAAATTTAGGTTTATCTTTGTGTTTTAAACTAATACTCTGTAATGGTTAAAGTCATTTTATGGATATTGTTATCAATGAGCGTAATTATCAGTTGTGTGAGCAAAAAAAAATTTAAAAGTTTGGACTACCAATACCAACAATTAGCTCAAAACCTACAAAATTGTAATGATAGCCTTGCGGCAAAAAATCAAACCATTGAATGGCTTCATCAAGAAATCGTTGCCCTAAAAGATTCTTTGACAACCACCCAAAAAGAGAATGAACAAAAAGCCTATCGCATAGATAGTTTATTTTCAGAAATAGACCTGAAAACCCAAATGATTGAAACCTGCCAAGAAAATTTAGATAACCTTAAAAACAAAAGTTCCCGAGAAATCAAAAATTTAATTACTACTTTAGAACAGTTGCAAGAAGACCTCAAAATTCGTGAACAAAAATTAAAAGAATTTGAAAAAATGATTGCAGAACGGGACAATGAACTACAAACTCTAATTACAAAACTCCGTACTGCCTTAAAGCCTTACGAAGAAGCAGGGTTAGAAGTTCAGTTGAAAAATGGAGAGATTATAGTTTCTTTGTCTAATCAGTTGTTATTTGCGTTAGGTAGTATTGAAATAGATAAAAAAGGAAAAGAAGCGCTTGCAGAGTTTGCTAAGGTTATCAATCATTACAGTGAAGTAAATTTTTTAATTTATGTGGAAGGGCATACTGATGACATCCCCGTCACAAATTTAGGTGATATTAAAGATAATTGGGATTTAAGTGTTATGCGTTCTACTTCCGTAATTCGTTATCTCACCAAAGAATGCAAAGTAAATCCTAAAATTTTAGTAGCAAGTGGAAGAGGTCAATACGAACCGATACGTGAAGGAAAAACCAATGAAGCACGCGCAAAAAATAGAAGAACCGAAATCCTCATTGTCCCTAAATTAGATTCTTTAATGAAGATTATAGAAAAAAATTAAACCGTGAACTATTGTTTTTCGAAACTTGCCCATATCCTCAATGCTTCCTTTAAAATCCTCGTTGATAGCCCTATCCAAAAAATTTACATAGACACCCGTGAGATTTTTTATGCCCGTCAGGCTCTTTTTATCGCTTTAAAAGGTACTCGTGATGGTAACCACTTCGTCCTAGATGCCTATAACAAAGGTATACGATATTTCCTTCTTTCTTCCTTACCCAATGATTTACCCGATGATGCCAATTACCTTCTCGTAGAAAATACCTTAATCGCATTACAAAAAATTGCTACTTTTCATAGAAATCAACACCACTTGAAGGTGATTGCTATTACAGGAAGTAACGGTAAAACTATCGTCAAAGAATGGCTAAACATTTTTTTGAGTACACAATATAAGATCGTTAAAAGTCCGAAGAGTTTTAACTCACAAATTGGTGTTCCTCTTTCCATATTAGAAATCCATAAAGAGCATGAAGTAGGAATTTTTGAAGCAGGCATATCACAACCTGGCGAGATGCTTACCCTAGAAGCCATTATTCAACCTCACGAAGGCATTTTAACCCACATGGGAGATGCTCACCAAGAACACTTCAATTCCTTTACACACAAATTGCTTGAAAAACTAAAACTTTTTCAACGATGTAAAAAAATTTACGCTACCATAAACGATGAAAATACCTATCATATCCTTCATAAAAACTATCCCACCGCAACTACCATCAGCAAATCATTCCCAACTACTTACCATTATCAATACACTTATCCCCTTTTAACCCTCATACATCATGAACAACGTTATACTTTTCAAGTCCCTTTTCATGATAATGCACATTTAGAAAATCTTGCTTTATGCTTGATGATTTGTATTGAAAAGAATATTCCCACCGATTTACTCCAAAAACTAATTCCTACTCTTCCTACCCTTCCTATGCGTTTAGAACTAATTACCGACAATCAAGAATTCAATTTTATTATTGATACGTGGTCTTCTGATTTTGACTCTTTGCAACAAGCTCTCTACTTACTTCAACAAACAACCTCTTTTGAAAAAAAAAAATTAGTACTAACCGATTTTGAAAACTTAAAATTAGACTCTGAACTCTTTCAATTTGTTTTAAATCATTTTTTGCCGAAGGATTTATATTTGATTGGGCATAAATTTCAAGGTTTAAAGACCCAACATAAAGTTTATAAAAGTATTGAAGATTTTATGGAGCGAGTTTCATGGGAGGATTTTGTCAATACAGTGATTTTATTGAAGGGTGCTCGGAAATACGAACTGGAAAAGGTATACCATTTTTTAAATTTGAAGGCTAGTACTACCTACTTGAAAATCAATTTACAACAATTAAAGAAGAACTTGGGTATATATAAAAGTTTATTAAAGCCTTCAACGAAGATAATGGTCATGTTAAAGGCGGATTCGTATGGAAGTGGTTCTTGGGAAATTGCAAAAGCTATTGAGTCGCAAGTGGATTATATTGGAGTTGCATTTACTGTGGAAGGGATTGCCTTACGAAAAAAAGGAGTAACTATTCCCATCATGGTAATGAATCCCGATGCAAATAGCCCACACTTACTCAAACAGTACCATTTAGAACCTGTCATTGGAACGATTGAATGGCTCAAAAATTGGGAACATGCTCCTTTAAGAAATCATAATATCCATATAGAAATTGAAACAGGGATGAACCGCCTCGGTTTCTTACTCCCTGAACTAAAAGCGTTAATGTTTTATATCCAAAAATGGAACTTGCAACCTGTATCGTTGTTTACTCATTTTGCTTCCGCAGACCAAGCTTCTGATGATAATTTTACTCGTAATCAATATGATATTTTTCAAAAAGCGATTCAATTTTTTCATGAAAATGGATATTTCCCTATTTGCCACTGTTTAAACACTGCGGGCATAGAGCGGTTCCCTGAATTTCAAATGGATATGGTTAGATTGGGAATTGGGCTTTATGGTATCTCCGAAAATCTAATACAAGTCCAAGAAATTGGGAAGATGTATAGTAAGATTATCAGAATTCATGAAATTTTACAAGGGCAATCTATTGGGTATAACCGTAGTTTTATTGCAAATAAAAATTTACGCATAGCAACGGTTCCAATAGGTTATGCCGACGGGCTGAAAAGAAGTTTGAGTAATGGAAATTGGTATTTTAAAGTGCAAGATGTTTTGTGTCCTATAGTAGGAAAGATTTGTATGGATATGACAATGATTGATATAACACAAGTACCAAATGTTAAAGTTGGGGATGAAGTACTCATTTTTGGAGAGCCGCCGCTTTCTATCCATGCAATGTCCCAAAAATTAAATACTATTCCTTATGAATGTTTAGTAGGTATACCATCACGTGTCAAACGAATTTTCGTAGAAGAGTAAAAGTAAAAATTATAACAAACGAATAGAAATGCAACGTTAGATTTTTGTAATTTTGCAGAAATTTTGGGTGTGGGAAAATACGATTTTTACTTTATAGAAAGTAAATGGCAAAAAAAATGGGAAGAACAGGAAACTTACAAGACTTTTGAAGAACCTGGTAAACCTAAATGCTACGTTTTGGATATGTTTCCTTATCCTTCTGGTGCAGGACTACATGTGGGGCATCCCTTAGGTTATATCGCTACGGATATTTATGCTCGTTACAAAAAACTTAAAGGCTTTAATGTCTTACATCCTATGGGCTTTGATGCGTTTGGACTTCCCGCAGAAACTTACGCCATAGAAACCGGTATTCCCCCTAAAATCTCTACTCAAAAAAATATTCAACGTTATAAACAACAATTAAAACGTCTAGGTATAGGGTATGACTGGTCTAGGGAGATTGTTACCTGCGACCCTAATTACTACCGCTGGACGCAATGGATTTTTTTAAAATTATTCAATAGTTGGTTTGATAATACCTTACAGAAGGCTCGTCCTATTACAGAACTCCTCTCACACTTTGAAAAAAATGGAAATATTAACCTGAACGCCGCTTGTGATGCAGATACTCCCCAATTTTCTGATGTAGAGTGGAATAGTTTTCCTGAGACGGAGAAACAAAAAATGCTACTCAAATATCGTTTAGCGTATCTAAATGAAATGTACGTGAATTGGTGTCCTGCATTAGGATGCGTATTAGCAAATGATGAAGTTATAAATGGAGTAAGTGAGAGGGGAGGGCATCCTGTGGAAAGAAAACTTATGAAGCAATGGGCTTTACGTATTTCCGCTTACGCAGAACGCTTACTAAAAGGTTTGGAAACCCTAGATTGGTCAGAATCTATAAAAGAACAACAAAGAAATTGGATTGGAAAGTCTATCGGGGCTGAGTTAGATTTTAACATTCAAGGTACTACTCAAAAATTAACCGTTTTTACTACTCGTCTTGATACGCTTTTTGGTGTTACTTTTATGGCGGTAGCCCCTGAAAATCAAGAAATAATACAATTAGTACCACCTGCTTTACAGCCGCAAGTTCAAGATTTTTTACAGAAGGTAGCCCAGAAAAGTGAGAAAGAGCGATTAGCAGAAATCAAAACGATGAACGGTATATTCAGTGGTTTATATGCCCTACATCCTTTCACTCAACAAAGTATTCCCATCTGGATAGCGGATTATGTATTAGGAGGGTATGGTACTGGGTCAGTCATGGGAGTACCTGCTTCTGATGGACGAGATTTTCGGTTTGCTAAACAATATCAATTACCTATTATTCCCATTTTTGAGGGGACACAAGATTTAGAGAATCCTACGCTTCAACCTAATGGTATTTTATGTAATTCAGATTTTTTAAATGGAAAGACAGACACTGAAGCCCGAAAAATTTTGTATCAAATGATTACAACAAAAGGAATAGGAAAAAAGAAAATCAACTACCGTATGCGAGACGCTGTTTTTGCGCGTCAGAGGTATTGGGGCGAGCCTATTCCTATCTATTATAAAGAAGGTTTACCTTACGCTTTGGACGTGTCAGAGTTACCACTTTTATTACCTGAGATTGATAAATATTTACCTACGGAGAATGGAGAACCACCATTAGCGAGAGCCCAGAATTGGTGTACAAAAGAAGGTTACCCCTTAGAGACAAATACAATGCCAGGTTGGGCAGGTTCAAGTTGGTATTTTTTACGTTACATGTCTCCTAATGATAATGAACATTTTGTAAACCCCGAAGCAGAGAAATATTGGAACACGGTGGATTTGTATGTTGGGGGAACAGAGCATGCAGTAGGGCATTTGTTGTATGCACGTTTTTGGAACATGGTTCTCTTTGATTTAGGCTATATTACCACTCCCGAGCCTTTCCAAAAATTAGTTAATCAAGGAATGATACAAGGGCGTTCCGCTATTGTGTATCGTATTCCAGGAACTAATACTTTTATCAGTAAAAATTTAATTCATAATCAAGAAGTTACTCCTATACGCGTAGATGTGAATTTGGTAGAGAATGATGTTTTAGATATAACAAAATTTCGCCAATGGAGAGCTGAATACCAAGATGCAGAATTTATATTAGAGGAAGGAAAATACATTTGTGGTTTTGAGATAGAGAAGATGTCCAAGCGTTGGCATAATGTGGTGAATCCTGATGATATGTGCGAAAAATATGGGGCAGATACTTTCCGCATGTATGAAATGTTTTTAGGTCCTATTGAGCAACATAAGCCATGGAATACTGCGGGGATAACTGGGGTATTCGGTTTCTTGAAGAGATTGTATAATTTATTTTATAACGATAAAGAGGAATGGATAGTCAATGAGGATGAACCTAAACCAGCAGAACTTAAAATTTTACATCAGACTATCAAAAAAGTAGAAGAAGATTGTGAGAGATTGTCTTTTAATACAGCGGTTGCTCAGTTTATGATATGTGTAAACGAATTAACCAAACTAAAATGTCATAAAAAAGCGATTTTATCGGATTTATTGATTATTTTAAGCCCTTTTGCTCCGCATGTTACAGAAGAATTATGGGAAAAATTAGGGTATTCTTACAGCATCACCAAAGCAAAGTTTCCTATATTTAATCCTGATTATTTGGTGGAGGAGAGTTTTGAATATCCTATTTCCATCAATGGGAAGGTGAGGTCAAAATTAAGTATTCCATTGAATTTAGATGTTAAAGCGACGGAGGAGATAGTATTAAAGAATGAAAAAGTAATTAACTTAATATCGGGTAATCCTGTAAAAAAAGTGATTGTGGTACACGGTAAGATTATCAATATAGTAATATAATTTGGGAGCTAAAACTATTAAATTATTTCCTAATTTAGCGAAAAGTATAATAGAGATTTTGATTTCAGTTTTTTCGGAAGGTAAGAAAGCGGATAAACTTATAGAGTATCAGTTCAAGAGGAATAGGCAGTGGGGTTCAAGGGATCGTGCAACGGTTGCAGAAATAAGTTATGATATGATAAGGTATTGGCGTTGGCTATGGTACTTGAATAAGAAAGAAGTGCAATTATCGTTTAAAAATTTGTATCAATTGATAGGTACTTATTTAGACTGGAAAGGAGAGTTTATTCCGGATTGGTTAAATTATGAACCGGTTAAGCCTATTTTAAGAGAAAAAGTACCTTTAGTTATTGCAGAGTCTTATCCAGATGATTTATTTGATCGCATGTATGAAGAAATTCAGGATCAATGGATACAAGAAGCTCATGCGTTGAATATACCTGCAAAAGTAGTTTTGAGAGTAAATACACTGAAAACTACAAGAGAGGAGTTACAACGTTATTTAAAGGATGAAAATATAGACAGTATAGCGTTAGAGGAGTACCCCGAGGCGTTAGTACTTCAGTCTAAACTTAATATTTTTCAGAATGAATATTTTTTAAAGGGTTTTTTTGAGATACAAGATGCTAATTCTCAGAAGATTGGTGAGTTTTGTGAAGTGGAGCCGGGTATGCGAGTTATAGATGGTTGTGCAGGGGCAGGGGGAAAAACGCTTCATTTAGCTGCGCTCATGAAAAATAAAGGAACCATCATCGCCCTGGATGTAGAAGAATATAAATTGAAAGAGTTACGTAAGCGCAAGAAACGGGCTGGTGCTGATAACATAGAAGTAAGGATTATTCAAAAAAATACTATCAAAAATTTACGTAATTCTGCGGATAGAGTATTATTAGATGTACCTTGCAGTGGTATTGGTGTACTTAAACGAAATCCTGATGCTAAATGGAAAATCAATACCTTGTGGATAAAAGAAAACCAACAAAAACAAAGTTTTATACTTAACCACTATGCCAATATGACCAAAGTTCATGGGAAATTGATTTATTCAACTTGTAGTATTCTTCCCTCCGAAAATGAAAGGCAAATAGAAAATTTTTTAGAAAACAATCGTCATTTTGAATTAGAAGAACAAAAAACTTTGTATCCATCTAAAACTGGTTTTGATGGTTTTTTTATGGCAAAACTTACTCGAAGATATTAGATTTTAGTAATCAATTTTCAAAAACATGAGATTATCGTTCTTCATTTTAATCCTGTTGAATGTAAATTTTAGCTATGACTTGGTTTTCTGAGTAAGGTCGGATTTCGAATTTAGCTTTTTTACCGTATAAGAGGTTTAATCTTTCTAGAGTATTACGAAGTCCGACACCTGTTTCATCATTGGAGTTATGTTTTAGGGTTCCAGAGGATATAATTTCAAGGTGCCAAGTTCCAGTATGAAGGTAAGAATGGATTGAAATTTGCCCGCCATTACGTAATTTGGAAATACCATGCTTGATACCATTCTCTACAAGAGTTTGTAACATCATCGGCGGAAAAAGAAATTTTAAAGTTAGGGGGTCTATATTTTTTTGGTAGTGTAATCTATCTTCATAACGAATTTTTTCTAATGCGAGATATTGTTCTACTGCTTTTAGTTCTTCTTCAAAGGTTACAAATTGATTTTGAGTAATTTTTAAAGAGCGCCTTAATAAATCTGATAATAGTGTGATAGCCTCTTTAGATTGAGTGGGATTTTCATCAATTAAAGCACGTATACTATTTAATGCATTAAACAAAAAGTGCGGATTTAGTTGGTTTTTCAGGTTATTAAACTCAATCTCTTTAAGGGCAGAGATAAGTTCTATTTTTTCTTTTAAACTTTTTTTATGGAGAATGTATAGATGATAAGTCAAGAACCAAACAGCAATATATTTAGACCAGTTAAAGAAATAACTCAAAAATACAGCTGTTTTTATGGACGTAAAGTAGTTAGCGAACATCCATTGGTCTAAAGGAATGTTAATAAAAGCCATTATCAAGGTACAACCAAGCATGGCAAGTAAGGCTCGTGGAATAAGTTGTATAAAATTAAGATTTAACCATCCTAATTTTATAGCTATACTTCTATAAAAGTGTGTTATGCCGATACCTAATCCTAAATTCAGTACAGAATTGAGAAAAATTTTAAGGTAATCCTGTGAAATGATTGTATAAGTAATAAACTCATAACTCATGAATAATGACCAAATTCCGATTTGGAAGATGATATAATAGTTTTTCGGGGAAATCTTCATAGATTAGTAAAAAAAGAACTGAATTTAATTTCCAAAAATTCACTAAACTGCTTTGCATCATGTTGGATAAGTCCATGTTTTTGTATCCAATCTTGGTTAATGGGTAGAAATTGCGAGTACCAGGTATCTATGTCATCAAGAATTTTTTTTAAGGTTTTTGTTAAGTTAGAGGGGGTGAAGGGGTGAACTATTATACCGTTTACTTCATTTTGAATAACTTCTTCATTTCCAGGTATTTTATTGACAACCGGAATAGCTCCTACGTATCTGCCTTCAGCAATAGCGGCAGAGTAACCATCATAAATCGGGGCAGAAATGAAAACTTTTGTCTTTTTCCAAAGTACTGCCATCTCTTCACGTGGTATTTGAACCTTAATACAATGAAAATTTTTATGCTTTTGTTCTAATGAATATATAAAGGACTTCAAGGTTATCGGAATAGAATACCCCGCAGACAACATGACCCATTGATAATTTTTATATTCAGAAACTAATTTTGCAAATGCGTTTAAGATGATATCTGCTTGATAAACAGGCATTAAGCCTCGTGGGCTTAAAATAATAGGTTGCTCTGCATCTAAACCATATTTTTGTAGGACGTAAGTGTAGTCACTTTCTTCAATAAGATGGAAAATTTCTTCTTCAATTCCCCATCTTTGTAAGACTAATTTTTCTAATGGAACATGAAAATATTCATTTAAAGCTTTGATAAGCGTTTGATTGTCTGCGGTAATATATTGGGAGTGCATTAAAACTTTTTTTACCATAGACTTATGAAAGGATTTTGTTGCCCAATTTTTTAGGCGTGAAAAAAAATTAGGTTGAAAAGTAAGATTTTTCCAGTGACGGTAGGCAAGTTCAGGGATAGCATGATACGGTAAATATTCAAATACATCTGCTCCCATAGCGGCGGGAATCATCGGTTGAAAATCAGCCCAATAACCCCATACTCCATAAGGTGTTAAATGTAGGGGGTGTAAAACCTCTATTTTTTCAGTTTTTAAAACCTCTTTCAGTTTTTTACGTGTAAAATAAAAATCTTGATAATCCCAAGTATCTTTCTTATTCAAGTTAATACAAGGGACGTTTGGGATAGTATAAGGTTCTAAACTAATAACTGTAATGGTATGACCAGCATTTTGCAGGGCTTTTGCCCATTTTTGACAATGAAAATTAGAGGGTTGTGATAAAATTCCTAAGTGCATTATGGTATAGGGAATTGCGTATTTCGTTTTATTCGCACGATTTGGAGAATATGTCTTTGGTGATGATAAGTTAAAATTTGTATACAAGCACTTAAATTGAAGCGTAGAAGCCAAAACGCAGGGGAACTTATATAAATAGCATTAAGGTCTAATCCTTGAAATTGCTCAAAATAGGATTTTAAGCGTTTCACCCTATTAAGGTAACGGTTTAAGGTATCTTGTTTGTGGTAATTTGATAGGTTTGGGACTTGAAATTTTTTAGGGGCAGGGAGAAAAGAACGATTTTGAGGATTTATAGCTTTTATAAGCCATTTTCCTAACCAACTAAATTTAACGGGCTTATCAGCGGATTTTCGTGGGTACTTATTCAGTATCGTTTCAAAAGTTGGTTCGTATAGACTATCAGAGAGGATTAAGTGTTCAAGACACTGCAAAATACTCCATGATTTAGAATTGAGTTTCCAATTTAATTGTTTTTCTGATAAATAACCTAGTTCTTCTTGAATAATTTCAGGGATAAGAGAAAGTTCTCGTGAACAATTTTGTAGAAGATCAGAATATTTCATTTCGCAAAAATAAAGAAAATCAAATTGTTCAAGTGATTTTAAAGGAATGTAATAAAAAAATTTTTTTGAAATACTTGCATTATTAAAAAAACATTATAAATTGCGTGCATAATTTCAACTATTATGAAAAAGTACATTTTATTTTTGGTGATTGTTAATTTTGGTTGGTTTGCTCTTGGTCAAGGGGTTGGGATAGGTACTACTACTCCGGACCCATCTGCTCGTTTAGATGTAGTTTCTGCAGATAGAGGAATTTTAATTCCACGAGTGAGTTTAGTAGCTACGAATAATCCTGCTCCTATTACAGCGGCACCTGCTGTGAGTTTGTTGGTTTATAATACGGCTACGATAAATGACGTAGTTCCTGGATTTTATTATTGGAATGGGACGCAATGGGTAAGCCTTGCTTCAGGTTCAAATGATGCATGGCTTTTAAATGGTAACGCAGGTACTAATTTCAATAATAATTTTGTAGGGACAACGGATGCACAACCTCTTACTTTCAGAACCAATAATATACCGAGATTTCGTATTGCAAACGGAAATCAAGTGTTTGGTTTGAATGGTGGTACGGCGGCGGCTCCATTCTATTCGTGGGAAAATGATGCAAATACAGGTTTATATAATCCTGCGGCTGATGAGTTAGGAGTATCTACGAATGGAACCGAAAGAGTACGTGTAACAGCGGGAGGTAATGTAGGGATAGGAACTGTGCCTGTGGGTTCTGCGATTTTAGACATTAACGCTACTAATCGTGGGGTTCGTATTCCTAATGTTGCATTAGTGGCAAGAAATAACAATGCTCCTATTGGTGCTGGTATCGTAAATAGTTTGTTAGTTTATAATACAGCTACTGCTGGTACAGGCGTGAATGCAGTTTCTCCGGGTTATTATTATTGGAATGGTACAGAATGGGTAAGATTAACAGATGGTGCTGGAAACGATTGGGCTTTACTGGGTAATTCAGGTACAGACGCAGCCATAAACTTTGTTGG
>CALLNY010000041.1 GCA_938005475.1 uncultured Bacteroidia bacterium
CATTCCTCCTGAACCATCATTTACAGCATCTAAAAATGCTTTTACATTCAATTTCAGAGAAGAATTTACTGTAATGGCGGCGGGGGTGATTGTACAAACTCCATCTGTAAAGGTAAAGGTCACGGAACCCGATGCCGTTGGTGAGAGATGAATATAGATATAATGCGTTGAACCAGAATTGAATTTATTCGTTCCAGCTATAGCCGCCGCAGGTGCCGATGTAACTGTTATCGGAACTGTGTTTACATCAAAACTGTATATTAAAATATCGTCTTGACAAATCGTAGGTCTGGGGTCAGGTGTTACAGTAAAACCGGGATTCAACGTAACCAAAACACTGCCTAATGGACCTGCATTCGTACAACCATTTAATACATCTGTTATATTCGTTATCTGCCATGTACCACTCACCGACGGGAATACAGTCGCTGTATATGGCATCCCTATGTTCATCAAATTTACTACATCCGTACCATTCGTCAACGTAAAATTAAATGGTCCTGTGCCAGCAGTCAAAGTAACATTTAAATCTATACTTCCACCTGAACAAATTGTAGTAGGATTACTAGTACTCAAGCCCAGTACTGGTGTAGGATTCACCTGTATCACCACATAACAACCTACTACATAAGAGATGGAATCATTAGGAGTTTTATAACCAATAACCGTAACCTCATCTCCAGGGGAATAGCTAACAGATGGAATAGTAATAGTAGGACTAGAGTAAGTACCAACAGGAGTTGAATAGTTTCCATTAAGATAAGCCCTATAAGTATAATCTGATACGGGATTGACAATATTAATTAAAAAAGGATCACCTGCACAGATGGGATTCTGTTGTGGTATAAATCCGTCAATAGAAGGTGGGTCTTGAAAACTTGCTTTGTTTTTGATGTTGTTAATGGTACAACTGGAGTTCCATTTATTGATAGTACCTGTACCTATACCCGTTTTCCATGCAATTCCAGGTGGATTTCCACAGTCAGAAATCCTATTAAATATAAGTCTACAAACTCTTGTAGGTGTCATAGGTACTTCATCACCATTAGGCAGACATGCACTCGTAATAGGATTTATGGTAGTATTTACACACTCATCCCCCAAAATTGTAATAACTGTTGAAACCATGTCTAAATAGAGAGTAGGATTAATACCATCATCATAAGGACCATCAAAAGCTAGATCTCTTCCTGCGAAACTATAATTGGTTTCATCAAAATTTACTACTAAGTTCGCAGAACCCATATTCCAAGGGGTGGTACCCGTTCTAGTAATATAAATATCAACAAATAATTGAGTTCTTGTAACATTATATTGTTGCTTTAATTGTAGGCTAAACCATTCATCTTGTGCGTATGAAGGTTTATAAAGTGCTAAAAAAGCAAGGACTAAAAAAAAGATTTTTTGTATTTTCATGGTTATTTTATTTTAATTCAATAATTTGGGTTGAATAATTTTTATCATTTACAGATAATTTGACTAAATAAGAACCTGCAGTCATATTAAATTTAGACGCAGAAAACTCATAAGAATATTTTCCAGCAGGTTGTTTAGCATTCACAAAAGTATGAACTAATTGACCTACCATGTTATAAACTTCTAGATTTACATGAGAACTTTTTGAAAGTTGATAGTAAATATTAGTCTGACCTTTATAAGGATTGGGATAAACTCTAAATCCCAAAGAAGGGTCAAAGTTTTGGACAGCAGTTACACTCCAAGCGATGGGGTCGGAAGTAGCATTACCGCAAGTATTGGTAATTTGAACGGAATAGGTACCATTAGCCGTAGGAGTATAAGTGATACCATTAGCCCCTTGAATAGCTACTCCATCTAAATACCATTGGATATTTCCAGAAGTGTAATTCATAATAGTTAAATCAGGACCTTGCAGCGATATAATAGGAGTTGCGGGAGTATTATCTGCTTGTACTACGTATTGGGTAGTAACTTGGCAACCATTATCAAGGGTTTCTGTAACGTTTAAGGTGTAAGAACCTGTTTGATTGAATAATACTTGCACAGCATTACCAGTAGGGTTTCCCTGTATTATTGCACCGTTTCCATCAATAGACCAAACAAAATTACCACCATTTGAACTAGAAACTGTATAAGTTTGACTTCCTTGGTTAATACATATCATTGGATTTCCCGCAATAGTAGGAGGTGTAGCAGGTGCACCTTGTAAAATAATAGGTTCAGAAGGTTGGGAAGTACAAGAATAGTTATGAGCAACGACTGTATAATTACCGGGCTGAGCAGTAGAATAGGTATTTCCTGAAACGCCAGGGATTTCTACACCATTTAAGTACCAGGTATGTGTTCCTGAGTAGCTCGTGGTTAATGTAACAGGACCATTACAAACGGAAGTATTAGATGCTATTAAGTTAGGCTTTGCAGGAACTTCACACAAAGGAAAGTTAGGAGCGGGATTTATGTATTGACAATATTCTTTAATTTTTGTCCAAGTGTTATAATCTGCTTGTGTAATTTCAGTAGGAGGAATTCTCCAGGTTAATGTATTAAATCCCGCAGGGTTTAAAATAGGAACCACAAGCCTTCCAATTTTAGTTCTCGTAGAAGTTACTAACTGTCCTACACTTGGATTATTTAAAACAGAATTTACATTGATTACTAAATAGTTAGAACCTTTTCCTTTGGTCATTTCAAAGTATTTAGGGTCTGTTTGAGCATCGTAGGGACCATCTTGCGAATGGTCAATTTGAACTCCATTTAAATCCAGATCTACATTATTCACATAAAACGAAAAGTTAGAAGAACCTAACGGAAAATCGTTTCCTTGAATTTTTTGTATAAAAACATCTATATAGAGATTAGAACCAACAACTTGTTGTTCTACTTCTACCTTAAAAGTTTTTTGTTGAGCTAATACTTGAACAAAGAGCAAGTTTACTATTACAAATAAAATATTTTTCATAAGTTGTTTGAGTTAAAAAGTTATTGAATTTGACTAAAATACAATTTTTCTGCGTTAGATTTTACGATTTGCAAATCCTTTTCATTCACGACACCATCCAGATTTGCGTCTTCCGGAATGTATCCAACTAAGTGATTATCATTAGCTTGAGATACCTTGAAGAAATCGGATGCGTTAATTTCGTACATATCACCTGCTTCATTATGCACATTTCCCGCAATCATTACGGCTTTACCTTGAACTATTTTAGGTTCTCCGAATACATTTTGAGCAATTGTTAAATCACAAGTCGCTTGATTAGTGACTAGATTTTTAGAAGCAAAGGGTAAATGATTACGATGTTTTACGACAACATAATAGGAATTGCCTGTTGCGTTAAAGTGCAGAATAGGGTTAAGTGTAGCATAATCCACTACTGAACCATCTTTCAACAAGAATGCTTTTTTTGTTTCTATGGCATTTCCTTGTAATTGAGTTCTAAGTTCAACGCTTACTAAATCTACCGCATCATTTGGAACATTAGCATAATTTTTTTTAAGTTCGTTAACCAAGTGCGTAGTCATTGTAGCTCCCTGCAAAGGACCTTCCAGCAAAACTTTTACTTTCACATCAAAAGCATAAGCTTTTGAAATTAAGAGCAAGAGCAGACACCATAAAGTTTGTTTTTTTATCATATGAGTTAAATTTTTATTTAAACGGAAAAAGAAGTACCACAACCACAAGTACTTTTTGCGTTAGGATTGATAAATTCAAAACCTCTGTCATTCAAACCATCACCATAATGGATATGCATACCATTCAAGTACATTACATGTTTTTTATCAATAATGAAGGAAATGTTTCCATTTTGGAAATGGATATCATTTTCAGTGGGATGGTCTAAATTTAGTATATAAGTTAGACCCGAGCAACCTCCTCCTTTCACACCTACTCTAACATATTGATATTCACTTGATTTTGACAACTCTTTTGCTAAATGAGCTATAGCACTATCGCTGAAAGTAATTTGTATCTCTTCTAATACCATGGTTTTAAGAAATATCATACAAAGATACGAAAAAATACGGAATAAAGTTACAAAAAATAAAACTTTTTTCAACATTTTTATTGCCGATTTCGGGTTCACTCAACAAGCCAAAAAAAGGAGTCACGACCTGAGCGTAATCTCAAGGTTTATGGGTTTCAATACGCGTTCCATTTTTTGAGTAAATCCAAGCACAATTTAAAATTATCTGAAATATCCGCTTGCAAAAGTAAAGATGTTTGCGTGTAGGGATGTAAGATTTGAATACTTTTTGCGTGTAACAAATAAGAATGATTTAAAGAAAGTTCTTGCTCCATATTGGAAGAGCGTTTGTAGTTTCTTTTGATTTCAGACAAAAATAAATCTTTACCTCCATACTCATAATCCCCAACGATAGGCGATTTTAATAGAGCTAAATGAACACGAATTTGATGGGTTCTGCCCGTTATAGGTTTACATTCCACAAGCGTATAATCTTTAAAATTGTAAATAGTATCCACGATAGTCGTAGCTTTTTTACCATTTTCAAAATCTACCTTGATTTTTTTTGCATTGAGAGTGAAAGGCAAGTTAATTGCATGATTTTCAAAATAATGAACGCCCGAAACTAAAGCCCAATACACTTTTTGAATTTGTTTTCTCTGAAATTGCAAAGAAATATTCCTATAAACTTGGGGATTTTTAGCAAAAATAAGCACGCCCGTAGTCATTTTATCTAACCTATGACAAAGCTGTAAGTTCTTATTATATTGATTTCTAGCTAATTCTAACAAGCCACTCTGGGGGTCGTTCCTCTCCGATAAACTAGAAATACCTTTAGGTTTATTAAGAACTAATAAATAATCATCTTCATAAATTATCCAATCTTTAAAACGATGCGTTTGAAGTTTTATACGTTTTTTTAGAGTATCATCCATTACAATTCAAGATTAAGCTCCCTGATTTTGTATTTTTGCCCAACTATCTTTTAAAGCAACCGTCCTATTGAAAATAATTTTCTCTGGAGTACTTTTTTTATCTACACAGAAATAACCATGTCTTAAAAATTGTATTGTATCTAACACTTTCAAATTTTTTACAGCAGGTTCAGCCCAAACTTTCTCTAAAACGATTAGAGAATTTGGATTGATAAACGTTTTAAAATCTACTCCCTCGTGAGCATCAGGCTGGGGGTCTGTAAAAAGCCTGTCATATAAATGGACAGTTATAGGTATGCAATCTTGAACATTCACCCAATGCAAAGTTCCTTTAATTTTAAGCCCAGAAGTGTCATTTCCACTCTTACTTTCAGGGATATAAGAACATAAAAGTTCTACCACATTACCTTGTTCATCTTTTATCACTTCATTGCATTGAATAAGGTAAGCATGCTTCAAGCGAACCATACCACCAGGAAATAACCTAAAATATTTTTTAGGGGGATTTTCCATGAAATCTTCTTTTTCAATGTAAAGATATTTAGAAAAGGTAACTAGTCTGTGCCCAGCGTTAGGATCCTCAGGATTATTTTCTACGGTTAATAGTTCAGTAGTATCAGGGTAATTCGTTATAGTAATTTTAATAGGGTCAAATACAGCCATGTAACGTGTAGCGGTTTTGTTGAGTTCTTCTCTTACACAATGTTCTAACAAGGCAATATCAATCAGGTTATCTCTCTTTGCCACTCCAATGATATTAGCAAAATGACGAATAGCCGCAGGGGGATATCCTCTACGTCTTACTCCCGATAAAGTAGGCATACGGGGGTCATCCCAACCTTCAACATATTTTTCGTTCACTAATTGCAATAACTTTCTTTTGCTCATCACGGTATACGACAAATTTAAACGGGCAAATTCTATTTGTTGTGAAGGGAATGCTCCTGTTTTCTCAATAAACCAATCATATAAAGGGCGATGCACCTCAAACTCTAATGTACAAATCGAATGAGTAATTCCTTCTAATGCATCACACAAACCATGCGCAAAATCATACATAGGATAAATACACCATTGCTTACCTGTTCGGTGGTGAGCGTCATATTTGATACGATACATGATGGGGTCTCGCATGTGCATATTCGGAGAACCCATATCAATTTTTGCTCGTAATACTCGTGAACCCTCCGGAAATTCACCGTCCTTCATCCGCTCAAACAACAACAGATTTTCTTCCACTGAACGATTTCTATACGGACTTTCTATACCAGGTGTAGTAGGCGTACCTTTTTGTATAGCAATTTCTTCTGGTGTAGAATCATCTACGTATGCTAATCCTTTCTTAATCAAATCTACCGCAAATTCATATAATTTAGAAAAATGGTCTGAGGCATAATACAAATGCTCCCATTCATATCCTAACCACCTTACATCCTCCATAATAGAATTTACATATTCGGTTTCTTCGGTAGAAGGATTGGTATCATCAAACCTTAAATTGGTTATACCACCATATTTATCCGCTAAACCAAAATTTAAACAAATAGATTTAGCATGCCCCAAATGTAAATAACCATTAGGCTCTGGCGGAAACCGTGTATGAACATTTTTCTTATATTTACTGTTCTTTATATCTTTAACAACAATCTCTTCAATAAAATTATTGGGCTCAGGTATATCCATTCCTTTTTAACGAACCGCAAAATTATAAAAATTATTGTTCACCCATAAAATATTCCCTGTCATTGAGCCTTTGTCTTAAAACGCAAAATAGCCTCTTGCAAAAATTGAAGATAGGCTTCTTTATCTTTATTGTAAGCAAGTGGTTCAACTAAATTATTCAAATTCACATCCGTAATAACATAGAAAGGCTGCGCATTCGTATTATATTGGGTTTGTTGAAGATGTAGCCATTTATCTCCTACGTACCGTAAAGTTTTACCATCTATTTCTTGGGGCTCTTCTAAAGGCTCACGGTCATCCACAAAAAGAGATACCATCACAAATTCTTTATTTAAAAGACTTTGAATACGTTTATCAGTCCATACATTTTGTTCCATATCCCTACAATTGACACAAGTATGCCCTGTGAAATCAATGAACAAAGGCTTATTCACCTTTTTAGCATAAGCTTGTGCTTCCTCTAAATCATAAAAAACACAAAATCCAGGGGGAGTATCTTTTTTTAGGTATTCATATTTTTTGGGGATACTACAAACTTCGTTTTCTGTTAAACTTTTAAAAGCCCCGACAACAGTTCCATCTAGAATTCTAACCCCCATATTATCATGAATAGGCGGTAAAAATCCAGACAAAAGTTTAAGTTCGGCTCCCCACATACCAGGAATCATGTATAATACAAACCAAAAAGTTATAATTGCCAACATGAGACGCGGTACAGAAAGTTTTTCCACTTTTTCGTCATGAGGAAGTAAAATAAAGCCAAGTAAATAAAGCCCAAGCATCGTAAAGATAACAATCCATGCAGAAAGATAAACCTCTCTATCTAAGATACCTAGATGCCATACTAAATCTGCGTTTGATAAAAATTTTAATGCTAACGCAACTTCTAAAAAACCTAAAACAACTTTCACCGAGTTCAACCACCCCCCTGACTTAGGAAGCGAATCCAACCAAGATGGAAACATAGCAAATAAACCAAAAGGCAACGCAAAAGCCAATGAAAACCCTAACATACCAATCACAGGACCAGCCACTTCGCCACTTGCGGCATTCACTAGCAGTGTCCCTATAATAGGACCCGTGCAAGAAAAAGAAACTAATGCTAATGTCAATGCCATAAAAAAAATCCCACTTAAACTCATATTCTCTTCATATAACATGACCCGTTTCCCTTCATGCTTCAATCTACGGTTTTCTTGAGAAATTTTACTTATATCCACTATATCTCCGACTTTATAAATTTCTGAATCTCCCGCAAAGATAATTCGCTTCAAATTGCTTTTCTTATCCACAGCATTCACCCATGAACTAGGCAAGGTAATTTCAAACCATCCCAAAAAGGATAGTCCAAATAGTAGAACTATCACAAAAAAAAACAAATTTACCCATGGGTTAGAGGCTAATTTGTATAAAGTCTGAGGCCCAAAAATTACAGTAATCAATAAACCTAAAACCGTGTAGATAAATATGATAGCTCCAGCAAATATAAACGCATTTTTAATGCCTTTGGCTCTTTTCTTTTTTTTTTCTTCTTCTGATAATTGTTCGTTTCCTTTTTTCTTTTTATCCGTAAAAAATGAAACGGTCATAGGAATCATCGGGAATACACAAGGTGTAAGCAATGAAACTAACCCAAACAAAAACGCTTCAAGAAAGATAGTTAATCCTCCTAATCCAGACGGGAGAACAGGGCTAGGCTTATCGTTTTTTTTTTCTTTCAAAACGTTATCATTTT
Source organism: uncultured Bacteroidia bacterium (assembly GCA_938005475.1). Classification (GTDB taxonomy): domain Bacteria; phylum Bacteroidota; class Bacteroidia; order J057; family CALLMJ01; genus CALLMJ01. The sequence continues at coordinate 8,298 of CALLNY010000041.1, forward strand.
GATTTTGGAATGAATTTTCTGCTTGAAATGAAGAATCTGGTAAAAGAAGAGTATCTTTTCCTGCTTTGTATTCTGAATGGTCAGTTTTAGAGTTTTCTTTTGCTTCTGCAATCGCTTTAAACTGAAATTTGATTTCATTATCTCCTGGAACACATTGCATCGTATCGCAAATTTGATATTTTAAAACCCCACGAAGATTTACTTCTTTCGCTGTAATCTTAAATTTTTGTTTAAAAATTACTTTATCTTCAAAGAAATACATATCATCCTCAAATACTTCATCGTATTGTTTGTGAAGTTCCCCTATTTCTTCTAACTTACCAATAAGTTGTACTCCCTTAGTTACTTTATCTAAAATCAATTCGGTAGGCATATAAGAATCTTTCGCAGAGCGTTTTGTGGAGTAGATATGATACCCTTTTTTTATTTGGGCTTCCATGATGAGCGTTATCTCTTCCCCTACCTTCGGTTTATCGTTGGATATTGTATTTTTCCAGCTAATAGCATGGGTTATTTGCGATACAAGATGAAAACTATAAAAAAAAATAATAAAACCTATTAAGAGTATTTTTTTCATACGTTTACCGTTTGATTAAGAATAGAATAAAATAATTGTAAACCGTCCACATTGAATAACCATTTATCAGCGGCACGTTCAGGATGCGGCATCATACCAAACACATTTTTTTTTTCATTTGTTATTCCTGCAATACTAAACAAAGAACCATTAGGATTACTATCCTCGGTTATATTACCTCCTGCATCGCAATACTGAAACAAAATTTGCTCATTGTCTTGGAGTTTTTTTAATGTTTCATCACTACAATAATAATTACCTTCCGCATGCGCAATCGGAATTTTAAGTACGGATTTCTGAACATTGCGTGTAATGAAAGTATTTGAATTTACAACTTTAATATAGGTATTTTCACAGATAAATTGCATATTTTGATTACGAATTAAGACACCAGGTAACAAGCCTGCTTCACACAAAATTTGAAAACCATTACAGATTCCCATAACATACCCTCCTTGATTAGCAAAAGCTATGATTTCCTGCATAATAGGCGAAAATCTTGCAATAGCGCCCGTTCTTAAATAATCACCATATGAAAAGCCTCCAGGCAAAAAAATCAAATCACAACTCTCTAAATCGTGAGATTTATGCCACAAATTCACCGTTTCACACTGCAAAATCGTCTGTAAAACATAGATTAAATCTTGGTCACAATTAGAGCCAGGAAAAGTTACTACTCCAAACTTCATTTTTCTGAATTATTTGCAAATATACTACATTATTACAAGCAAATTTTGTAACTCTAATTACAATTAAGAATTTTTAATGAAAACCATTCAACTCTAATAAAAAAGAGCAGAAAGTTGTTCTGCCCTTATAATATAAAAATGCGTAACTACACTAGAACAGTAGTTTTTTGGATACGAGCATAAAACTCGTCTTTAAAACGAATGATGGTATTTCTTACCGGCCATGCGGCAGCATCTGCCAAAGCACAAACCGTTCTCCCCTCCATATTATCACATAAATCTAATAACAAATTATAATCTCTTTCTGTTGCTATCCCTTCTACGAACTTTCCTACTAATTTTTCAAGCCAGCCAGTGCCTTCACGACAAGGAGTACATTGCCCACAAGATTCATGATGATAAAATCTGGTGACACGATGAAGCCATTTTACCATATCGACAGTTTCATCCATGACAAGGATACCCGCTGTTCCCATATAAGTACCGACGGTTGCAAGTGAAGCGGTATTCATAGTAATACCTTCAATCATATCGGCACGAAGAACTGGTACAGATACTCCTCCAGGTACTACTGCCTTTAATTTTTTGCCATCACGTATACCTCCCCCTACTTTGTAGATTAAATCCGTAATTAGCATTCCTGAGGGATATTCATATAATCCAGGACGTTTAACATGCCCTTGTAAGCCATATAAAATAGGACCCGGGTGGTCAGGAGCGCCAATAGCTTTGTAGGCATCAGCCCCCATACGCATGACCAGCGTTACATTCGCTAGGGTATCAATATTGTTGATTGTAGTAGGTTTGCCCCATAGGCCGTACTGGGCTGGAAAAGGAGGCTTCGAGCGGGGATAAGCTCGCTTCCCTTCAAGAGATTCCATAAGAGAGGTTTCCTCACCACAAATATAAGCTCCCGCCCCCTTATGAACATAAATCTCCATATTAAAACCTTTGCCCATAATGTTTTTTCCTATATACCCTTTCGCATAAGCTTCATCTAGGGCTCTTTGCATCATGTCTATCCAATCCGCATACTCACCACGTATATAAACATAAGCGGCATCAATTTCCATTGCGTAACATGCAATCAAAACCCCCTCAATAAAAAGATGAGGATTATACTCAAAAATTCTTCGGTCTTTGTAGGTACCCGGTTCAGATTCATCTCCATTACAAGCTAAATAACGAGGAACGCCAGGCTTTTTCGGAGGCATAAAACTCCATTTAAGCCCTGCATTAAAACCAGCCCCCCCTCTACCACGAATATTAGCTTTCGCAACCTCTTCCTGAACTCGTTTCGGCGTCCATTCTGTAGGGTTATCTAATATTTTACGTATCTGCTCATATCCACCATGACGCTCATAAACCTCAATTTTATGTAGGTCAGGAATATCAGGCAAAATGAGTTTCTTATAATTTTGCCAGTCTTCTAATTTCCAATTTGCCATATTCTGTATAATTATACAACAAAAATAAAAACTTTTTAGTTTACAAAATAATAACCAACAATTTAATTGACTATATAAACTTCAACCCGTCTGTTCCACTTTTTAAAACGAGAATTATTATCATAAAGCGGCTCTCTTTTTCCTTTACCTTCCGTAAAAATTCTTTCTTTTTCTACTCCTTTCTTGATGAGGTAATTAGCAACAGCATTCGCTCTTTTTAAGGATAGATTGTTATTATATTGGTCAGAACCATCTCCATCGGTATGCCCTATGAGTTTAATTTTAATTTCAGGGTTAGATTTCATTACCACTGCTAAGTTATCCAACTCATCCGTTTTTTCAATAGACAAATCTGCATTATCAAATTTAAAAAATTGCCAACCTAATACAATGGATTTCACTGAATTAGCCTTTTGAAGAGGAATAATCTTGAAGTGAGCGTCATTTTTAGTACTAATCGGGATAGCAAAATCTTCAACAAATTTTAAGTAATCAGGAGCTTCAACTAAAATTCTATAATTTCTACCTGAGGCAATAGAGAACAGGTAATTAGCGGAGGGTCCTGTAATTTTTTGTTCAGCGATAAGTTGATTTGTGTTAGGATCTATCAATTTGACCGTAGCATTTTTAATAGGATTATCCGTAACATTATCTAAAATATTACCAGTTAAAACGATAATTCCCCCTTCTGTATGGGCTAGGTTATTTTCCGTGAAGGTTTGAGCGTCATAATTTTTCAGTTTTTCTTTCAACTCATCTAATAAAACTAGTAAAGAGTCACAGCCGATATCGGCATAAGGAGTAGGATGTATTTCTTGATTTAAATCAACGATGTAAATATCCATTAAACCAAATCCACCTAAACGATTAGAAGATAAGGTAACTTTATTAGAGTCGGAATGATAAAAGTAATAAATATCATCACCGCCACTATTATAAGGGAATCCTATATTTTCAGGCTCAGCGAATTGTGTTTCTGAAATCATTCTTGCGCGAAAAATATCATACCCTCCCATGCTTTCAGGTCTTCGGGAAGAGAAATATAAGTATTCACCATCAAAATAAGGAGCATCTTCATCATATTTAGTGTTGATATTGAGGGGTTTGGCTCCTGTCCAAGTATTTTCACCAGTTTTTTTAACGTAATATAAATCAAGGCCACCTTTTCCATCCGGTCTATCACTGGAAAAATAAGCAAATTTACCATCAGGAGAAACAAAAAAAGAAGCTTCTCTATACGGAGTATTCACCTCACCCATTAGAGGCTTGGGGACAGTCCATTTTCCATTATTGAATTTTGTATAATAAATATCCCCTAATTTCTTTTTAGAACGATAAAAATAAAGCTCTGTTAATGTTTTATTGGAAAAAATGGTAGCATCATGACGAGTGGAGGGAAGATTTTTTGCGGCTAACTGTACTTTATGCCATATTCCATTTGAGTATTTACTAAAGTATACATCTTCAAAAATATCATCGGAATAAAATTTTTTGTGGTGTTTTTGAACAGGCTTACGAGGTCTTCGAGAAGTAAATAAAACTTGGGTCATTTTTCCATTAAAAACTGAGGAATAATCCGAATATTTAGAATTTACAAAGCTCCCCATATTTTCCAAATGGTAAGTTACATCATTTTTATGCTGTTCTACAAACTTCAAAGCCGTACTGCACTGTTCAATAGCTAATTTAATTTCAGCACGTTGTTGTTCTGTTAGAGCTTTTGGGAGAGCTTTTTCGTAAGCATCTAATGCGGCATCAAAGCGATTAGACAAATGATATATTTTTGCCGCATAATATGGCAAATGAGGATGCACACTCGGCTTCTTCTGATAGGCTCGGTCTAAATATTCCAAAGCTTTATACTCTTGATGGGTTTCATAATAAGCTTTACCTAAATAAAATAACCGTAAAGGGTCTTCTGCTTTCTCATTTAAACATTCTTCGAGATAGGGAATAGCTTGATAGTAATCCTCACTTCTAAGATATCTGATAGCTCTCTTGAAATTTTTAGATTTATCAGGGTCTACATCCTCTCTTTGGGCAAATAAAGATGTAGTAAAGCCTAAAATCAATAAAAAATATAAAAATTGTTTTTTCATACTTATTAGTTTCATTTCAGTGTCTATTATGAATGAGTTTAAAAATTCTAATTCTTAAATTCAGTATCCAAAGTCCTAAACAAATAAAACCCAGAATTGCAGGATAAAATACGATACGGAAATCATTAGAAATATCTTTTTGATTGAAAACAGGGCTACCCTCACTACCACCAGGATGAAGCCCACCGAGCATTCTAGGGATAATGAGCGTCAGAGGAATAAGACTTGCCGCCGCAAATATATTGTAAATAGCAGATAATTTAGCTTTTTGCTCGGGATAATCAAAAGAACTTCTCAATATAAAATACGCTAAATAAGAAAACACTGCTATCAAAGCAAAGGTTTGTTTGGGATCCCATACCCACCAAGCAGAAAAATCTGAGTCAGGCAAGGCTTCGCCCCAAGTAACTCTACTCCATACACTACCAGTTAAAAGCCCTAATATCCCAAAAAAAGTGCCCACATAAGCCGCAGAACTAGCTATAATATCCTCTTTTAAATTAAACGATTTTAAGTATTTAATACTATAAAATACGGATATAGCCATCATGGTATACATTGTAAACCACATAGGAACGTGATAATATAAATTCCTAGCACTTTGACCTAAAGACCCTAATTTAGGAACTTTCAATAATAAACCTGCAATAATCGCATAACTTACTAAAATTACCGCTAGTATCTGAATAGTTTTAGTTAGGCTCTTGGGAAACATACCGCAAATTTATATACTATACAAATGAAATAAAAAATTTTATCAAGATTTTTCAAATCGTACCCTAGGGTCAATTTTTTGATAGAGAATATCAGAAACAAGTATCCCTAAAATGGTCATAAAACCCGACAAAGTAAAAACCGCTACCATGACTGGATAATCCCTTGCGTAGATGCTTTGGTACAATAAAAAACCCATACCTGGTAAACTGAAAATCGTTTCAATGATAACAGAACCACCCACCATCCCAGGAAAAATATTAGCAAATAAAGTTATCATAGGAAATAAAGAATTCCAAAAAGCATGTTTCCAAATCACTGTTTTTTTACTTAATCCTTTGGCTTTTGCTGTTTGAATAAAATCTAAACTCAAAGTTTCTAACATTGCATTTTGCATTTGTTTCGTTAAAAAAGCAATTGAACCATACGATAAACAAAGTACAGGTAAAATCAGATGATGTGCCCAATCAATAAGACGATAAAAAAAATTCCAATTAGCAGTATGGGCTATACTTTGTACTCCTGAAATAGGAAACCATTTCAACCATGCCCCTAAAATCATTATCAACATACTTCCCACCCAAAAGCTGGGTAATGAATATAAAATTAAAGTTACTGCGGATATCACTTTTTCTTTGTTTTGCCCATAATAAGCCGCACTTATTACTCCCAAGTAAATTCCTAATCCATAAACAATCAAAATAGAAAAAAAGTTAATAATTACAGTCCAAAATAAAGCTTCCATAATTTTCGTATGAATAGGTCTTTGGTCTGTATAAGAAATACCAAAATCCCCAACCAGAACCCTGCATAACCAAGTATGATACTGATTATCTAAACCATAAAAATGAATTACGGGAATATAGTTCTTCCATAAGGTTTTAGAACTTTCTATTTGTTGAACATGAATTTTTAAATCATCGTAGGCTTTTTGAGACGATGTATCATGAATGAGAAGCTTCATTTTAGTTAAAAGATCTAATATAGCGGAAGGACTTTTCGTTATAACAAACTGTTCTATAAGCGAAAAAAGTATCGTTTTATTTTCTTTGGATAAAGTTTCATCAGCAGCAATTTGAGATTTGAGTGTTTGTATTTGATACAATAAATTATTAACCCATTGCCAATTTCCGGTATAGAAAGTCCAGTAATCAGCAAAATCTCTCCATTGAGGGCGATGAATTTTATAAAGCGTATCGGTTTCGCTTAAAGCCGCAATAGCAAAATAAAATAAAGGTTTATCCAGCCCAAGCTCTTTTCTTTTATGAATATAAGCATTTTCATTGACGATACGGTCCTGATCAATTTCTCCTAATGCTAATGCTACGGGGTCACCAGGAGCTAACTTACTCAAATAAAAACCCAATAAAGTAATAATCCATAAAGAAGGTAAGAACAATAAAATTCTTTTTATCAAATACTTATGCATGATTTGCAAGAAGCTATTGCAAACGATTAATTTTCCATAAACTTTTCGGGGTTGATGTAGCAGGAGTGATAAGGTTCTTTGATAGAGGAGTTTGAAAGAGTTGTTCTGTAAAAAGCGCAATGATTTGTTTTTCTGATAAGTTCGTTTCTTGCTTTAAATATTCAGGCGAAAAATGTTTCTGCACGAAATGCGTATCAAAATTTCCATGAATAAAATGAGGGTGCTTCATCACAAACTTACAGAAATCTAATGTATTTTTTACGCCTACAATTTCAAATTGTTCAATAGCTTGTATCATTTTTTGGATAGCAGCATTACGATTTTCTGCGTGAACGATAAGTTTTGCTAGCATAGGGTCGTAATAAATAGGGACTTGCATACCTTCATCAAAACCATCATCTACCCGTATTCCAGGACCTGATGGGCGATTATAGACCACTAGTTTACCAATATCCGGTAAAAAGTTATTGCTTGGGTCTTCGGCATAAACACGTATTTCAATTGCATGCCCACGAATGCTTAAATCTTCTTGTTTAAACGACAACGGCAAACCCATAGCTACTTTAATCTGCTCTTTCACTAAATCTATGCCCGTAATACACTCCGTAACAGGGTGTTCCACCTGTAAACGCGTGTTCATTTCCAAGAAAAAGAAATTGCCTTGTTCATCTAAAATAAATTCTACTGTTCCCGCATTGTAGTAACCACACGCTTTACACACATTTACTGCCGCTTCGCCCATTTTCTTACGTATTTCTTCCGTTATGGCAATAGAAGGGGCTTCTTCTATAACCTTTTGATGCCTTCTCTGTATAGAACATTCCCGCTCAAAAAGATAAACTATATTTCCATTCTTATCACCAAGTACTTGTATTTCAATATGTTTAGGTAAAGAAATATACTTTTCAATGAAAACAGAGTCATCTCCAAAAGCACTCTTAGCCTCGTTCATAGCAAGTTGTACTTGCTCCTCAAAATCTTTCATATCGTTTACAATACGCATTCCTTTACCACCACCACCCGCAGAAGCTTTGATAAGAACAGGAGTCCCTATTTGTTCTGCCACCTTCTTAGCTTCCTGTATATCACTAATAGCAGTTTCGGTTCCAGGAACCAAAGGTACTTTGAATTGCTTTACCGCATTTTTAGCACTTAATTTAGACCCCATTATACGCATTGATTCAGCCGAAGGCCCAATAAAAATTATACCTGCATCTTCTACTTTTTGGGCAAATTCTGCGTTTTCAGATAAAAATCCATACCCAGGATGTATCGCATCTATACTATGTTCCTTACAAATCTTTATTATTTTATCGCCTAACAAATAAGATTGATTAGAAGGAGGAGGACCCACGCAAATTGCTTCATCAGCAAAACGCACATGTGGTGAAATTCTATCCGCATCTGAATAAATACCATACACTTTAATGCCCATTTCTCGTGCAGATTTCATAATACGTAAAGCTATTTCACCACGGTTCGCAACTAATATACTTTTGATCCCTTTCATTAATAAAATAAAAAGCACCGCAATTTATAAAATTTATTCTTCAACAACTTACGTCTTGCTTATAAAAAAAGCCATAGAGAGATCTCTACAGCTCATACAAATATACAATTATACCTTTATGATTATTTATTCAACATTTTTTCTAATTTTTCAATACGTTGCTCTAACTTTTCAATGTAAGATTGTTGCTCTTTGACAGCATTGATAAGCATGTATGTGAATGCTGAGGGGTCTACGGATAAATAATCCGTATTAATAAATTTTTTAACCATAAAAGGTGCTATTTTTTGCAAATCTTGTGCTAACACACCAATGTAAACTTGTCCATCATTTGGGGCAAAATCGGTTAATCCATTATACTGATAAGAGACAGGATTTACTTTTAACAACTCTTTCAGTCCAAAAGAAAAAGGCATAACAGCAGTTTTTAAACGAGCATCGGAAAGTGCCGCCCATGCACCACCACCGGGCTTATAAGCTGCTCCACCAGCTTCTAAACGGAATCTAACTGTATTAGAAGGACAGGAAGAACCACCTGTTTGAATGACAAATGCATCGTCTGTACCACAATTATCTCCAAGATTTAAGCGTAATTCAGAGGCATCGTTTACGATATTGTAACGAGCCATCCATAATAGGTCAGAATTTTCACTATTCCACCAACTGTCTGCGGGACCTCCTGAAAAGTAAAGAAATCTACCCCAGCCTGGTAAGGTTCCTGTAGAAGGAGGATTTATTTCTCCAATTCTAACATTACCGTTAGTTACTTGCAACCTATCAGTGGGAGTTTGAGTACCAATACCAACAAAACCTGAAGCTTTTACTACTTGAAAGGCATTCCACCCTACGCCTGCCCCATTAGTCCAAAATCCAATATTAGCACCATTATTACCTACAAACCCGTCCGTTGCATTCGATAGCCATACTCCTCCATAGCCATTTGCGTCTCCTGTTTGAATTCTACCATTTACCCTTATATCTACATTCCAAGAACCAGATCCAACCACATCCAACTTCACTCCTGGTGTTGTAGTACCAATCCCTACATTACCCCCTGCTGTAACGGTTACACGAGATGTCGCATTAGTGATAATACTGAAAGGATGGTTACTTCTTGTACCCGTAATACCCCCTCCGGGAGCACCATAAAAACCTGTATTATGAGACCATAAACCAGAATGCACGCTGTTGGTAGTTGCTATAATTTTAGAAAGATTGTCTCCATAAACATCCAGAACTCGATTCCATCCTTCAAAGTTCTCTGGCGCCGTTGTCCCTATCCCTACATTACCATTTGGAGTAATACGCATTCTTTCTGTTCCATTTGTCGCAATGATAAATGGGAAATTGCCATAACCATAAGCAAAATGACCAATTGAACCTGTACCAAAATCGATAACGTTACTTGCTGTGGATTCAACGCGAAGGTCTTGATTACCAGCACCATATAAATGAAACTCTTGTGCAGGAGTTGTAGTTCCTATACCTACTCTACCTGTAGTTGTTACACGCATCTTCTCCGTTCCGTTCGTACGAATAGGAAAATCATAATTGTCGTTGGTACCTATGTAACGTAATG
>CALLNY010000042.1 GCA_938005475.1 uncultured Bacteroidia bacterium
TTTTTTTAAAAAAATTTCTAGCGATTGTGCTATAGCCTTACTCTATTGTTAGATTTTATAATTTGGGCGTGCCTCGGACTTGCTTCAGGTTTCACTTCGTTTTAGCATTTCGTTGAACTCAATATACCACAAACCTTTTTCCACTTTTTCAAAAGTGGAAAAAGTCAGCCACATCTTGGTTAATGAGTATTATCAAATTGTGCCCTTCGTATCCCCTCACGCTTACATACTATTACTACCTTTTTTAATTTAAGGTATTAACTCAGATATTTTTACAAATTCTTCAATAGATAATTGTTCAGGTCTTGAAGTTTTATAATTTTGTGGTAATTCTGAAATTATGGATTTTAGGCTATTTCCTAACATTTTCCTTCTTTGTTGAAATGCTGTTTTGACAATTTTAAAAAGTTTTTCTTGCTGGAAATTCGGTATATTCTGCTTTTTTTTAAGTGTAATTACCGCAGAATCTACTTTTGGAGGTGGAAAAAATGCTCCTGGCTTAACTTGAAATTCCAATTTTAAATCATAATAAAGACCTAAAAGAACCGATAAAATTCCATAGATTTTAGAGCCGGGTTTCGCGGTGATTCTTTCTGCAACTTCTTTTTGTATCATTACTGCTGCAAAATCAATTTTTTCATGGTTTTCAATAATGCGAAAGAAAATAGGTGACGAAATGTTATAAGGTAAATTACCAATTAAAAAAATGGGATTATCCGGGAAATTATAAGTTAAAATATCTTGTTCAAGGATAGTGAGATTAGAAGAAGTAAAATGGCTTTTTAGGTATTCAATAGATTCAGAATCAATATCTAATGCAAAAACGGGATTGGGTAATTCTTGTAAGTATTGGGTCAAAATACCTTTTCCAGGACCCACCTCAATAATAAGGTGAGTATCAGATTTGGGTAAAAGATTGACAATTCTCTGAGCAGTATGAGGCTGAACAAGAAAATGTTGCCCAAGATGTTTTTTCGGTTTAACCATAAATAATGAACTTAAAAAAAGAAAAGCAGGCTTTTGATTGCCTGCAGTGTTACTGTCGGAATGGCGGGACTTGAACCCATGACCTCTTGCACCCCAAGCAAGTACGCTACCTCTGCGCTACATCCCGAACTCAATTTTTTGGACTGAAAATTAATTATTTCTTTTTGAAAGAACAAATATTTTTGAAAAATTTGAGTACTTTATTCAAATATTTTTTATAATAAAACATGTTTGATTAATGAAGCCAAGATAAATAATAATCTTTCACTTCAATTTGTTCTGCGTAATCGGTGAGCCATAAAGGTTTGAAGGTATCAATCATGACAGCAAGTTCAAGAGTTTCTTTTGCGCCGATACTTCTTTCAATGGCACCTGGGTGGGGTCCGTGGGGTATTCCCATGGGATGTAAAGTAATTTGTCCTTTTTCTATGTTATTTCTACTCATAAAATCACCATCCACATAATAAAGGACTTCGTCAGAATCAATATTAGAGTGATGATAAGGTGCAGGTATTGCTAATGGATGGTAATCAAATAATCTCGGAACAAAGGAACAAACTACAAAATTATGAGCTTCAAAGGTTTGATGGACGGGAGGGGGTTGATGAATTCGCCCCGTGATAGGTTCAAAATCATGAATAGAAAATTTGTAGGGGTAAAAACAACCATCCCAGCCTACATAATCAAAAGGATGATTTCCGTAAATATAAGGGTACAAAATATGCTGTTTTTTGATATAAACTAAAAAATCACCTTTTTCATCATAAGTTATGAGTTCTTCGGGTCCATGAATGTCACGTTCATAGAAGGGGCTATGCTCTAATAGTTGCCCAAATTTATTCATATACCTTTTGGGAAATTCTACGGGGCTAAAACTTTCAATGATTAAAAGCCTGTTCTCTGAAGTATCAAAATGTAATTGATAAATAATACCTCTTGGGATATGGAGATAATCACCATATTGAAAAGAGATATTACCAAAGGCAGTTAAAAGTTTACCTGAACCTTGGTGTATAAATAGAATTTCGTCAGCTTGAGCGTTTTTAAAAAAGTAATTATGGATGGATTCAGTGGGAGCGGCAAGGGAAATTTGAATATCCTGATTAAATAAAATCGTTTTACGACTTTTTAAATAATCGTTTTCAGGATTTATGTTCCAGCCTTTGTAAGAACGGTGCTGCATGTTGTGCATTTGTGTAATATTAGGCTTAAAAGGAATTGGTTCACCAATAGATTTCACAATCGTAGGGGGATAGATATGATAAGCTAGGGAATACAAACTAGAAAACCCTTCACTACTTATAAGCTCCTCGTGGTATAAATCACCATTTTTATTTCTAAATTGTACGTGTCTTTTTGATGGGATACATCCTTTTTTTTGGTAGTAAGGCATAACTTTAAGGTTTACGCAAATATAGAAAGAATTTTAAAACACAAAAAATCTTTAAATAAAAAATTAATCATAGAATGTTAATATATCAAAAACAATAGAACATAATTTAAAAAGTTTGGATTTAAAATAGCATAACATAAAAAATTATTTATAAAATCTAGTAGATGAAGGTATAGTATTGAAAAAATAAAAAAATTTTTTGATTAAGGAGTGTGTAAAAATTTTTTTGATTATATTTGCAAAAAATTTACTCAATGCGAGAACAAATCATCTTTGCTTACAAAGATATCTTATTAAAAGGTATAGAAAGTGTAAATACGTACACCGTATCCAAAGCGGTGGGGATAAGCGAAAAAGAGTTTTATAAGTATTTTAGTTCAATTGATGCCGTAGGTAGGGCTATCTGGTCAGATTTATTTGATAAAGTTCAAGAGGAGTTAAATCAATCTGATGTCTACAAAGAGTATGGCTCAAGAGAAAAAATTCTTGCATACTTTTTTACTTTTTTTGATGTGGCTTTGCCAGAAAAATCATTCATGCTGAAAACGTATTACAAGCCTTCTATTATTGAAGACTACCGTAAAAAGTATCGAGAATATATAGCCCATTTAGTGGAAGAGGGTATAGAAAAGCAAGAAATCAAAGAGCGATTTACGTTAAGTAATTATTATCCTGATGCTATCTGGTTATTGCATTTAAGGCTTTTATATTTTTGGTTACATGATAATTCAGAAAACCATGTAGACACCGAAAAAGCTATAGAGGTATTTTCGAAAGTACCATTGGAACTCATGGGAGAAAATTTATTTGATAGCATGTTTGATACTCTGAAGTTCACATTAGAGCGTTTTAATTTAGATAAAATCAAAATATTTTGATAATTATTAAAACTAACTGGAAAATGGCAGAAGATAAATTACCTACAGGTAAAATAGAAAGGGCATCTAAATTTTTGAAAACGGGATTAAAAGTAGGCTTGAACTATGCAAAGCATTACACAAAGAAAGCCTTTACGGATGTTTCAGATGAGGAATTGGAAAAACAAAATGCGAAAGAACTATTTGAGAGTTTTGCCTCTTTGAAGGGTTCTGCGTTGAAGGTGGCTCAGATGCTTTCTCAGGATAGTATGAATTTATCGCACAATTTCACGGAGCAGTTTCAAAAGGCTCAGTATTCAGTACCTCCGATGAGTGCTCCAATGGCTATTCAGGCGTTCAAAAAATCCGTGGGTGAGAGTCCTGAGAAAGTTTTTGATAAATTTAATCCGAACGCAGTTGCGGCTGCCTCTTTAGGGCAAGTCCATGAAGCTTGGAAAAATGGAAAAAAACTAGCCGTAAAAATTCAGTATCCAGGTGTAGCAGATTCTATTAAATCTGACCTCAAACTTATGAGACCCATCGCTAAACAAGTACTGAAAGTTTCTAGCGAAGAACTAGAACCTTATATGAACGAACTAGAAACTAAACTCCTCGAAGAAACAAATTATACTAATGAAGTAAAAAATTCTTTAGAATTTAAAGATGCATGTAAGGAACTAGAAAATATTGTCTTTCCTAACTATTATCCCGAGCTCTGTACGGATAGAGTGATTGTTATGGACTGGTTAGAGGGCGTGCATATGAAAGAATTTCTTGCTCAAAATCCAACACAAGAACAAAAAAACCAAGTAGCCCAAAATATATGGAATTTCTACGAATTTCAATTTCATAAAATCCACAAAATAAATGCTGACCCCCATCCAGGAAACTTCTTATTCCGTCCTGATAATACCGTAGGTGTAATAGACTTTGGTTGTACTAAAGAATTTGCTGGGAAAGTGTATGAGGATTACTTTGGTCTTGCCAATTATGAACTTTACAACGATAAAATTAAACTTCGTAAAGTATTTTTTGATTTGGAAATCCTTAGACCTAGCGACTCCGAAGAACGCATACAAGAACTCATGGATTTATTCTCTACCTTATCTAAAATGATTGCAAAACCCTACCAATATAAAACTTTCTTTTTTGGTGACCAAGAATTTTTAGAAGAAGTCAATCAAATTAGTAAAATAGCAGCTTCTATTGGTGAAATACGTGGAAAAAAAGATTTTCTTTTCGTAAATCGTACTTTCTTTGGTATTTTCTCTTTAATGAAAGAGCTAAATGCAACTATCGTAACGCAATGTAAGTATTTACCTTTCCTGAAATATGATTAGGTTTTGAATTTTACAAAAACTAAAAATCGCTTCAGGATTCTAAATCTATTTACATACATTAAAAAGAAGTATACAACTCAAAAATTAAAAAACGCTTACTTTACAAATTAAAGTAAGCGGCCTTGTGCTATCCATTAACGAAATTCACTTAAATTACTCAAATTCTACTTTGCTAAACCATAATTCTTTTCCGTTACGATTAGCACCAATAAAAATGTAAGTTTTATCATTTACGTACACAACGGGAAATTTATCATCAAGAAAAGCTTTTTGAGCTCCAAATTCTACAAATGCTTCTCCCGATTTTCCGTCTTCCTTAATTCTTGCAATACGTGGATAATATAGGGTTCTACCGGAAAATTTATGCATACCAGCTACTTCGTACACCACCCAATAAAAATCATTTGTGGTAGGAGAGTTTAAAATACTGTGATTAGAAGGAGTGTAAAGGTTATATTTATTTTTGTCTCGCATGATAGTAGCAAAGTTGGATATTAATTTTCCTTTGGAATCTAATACAAAACAAACCATTTCTGCCATGGCAATTTTTTTCCCTTTAGTAACTTTCTTTTGACCTGTAATAACTAAATTACCATTTTTTGATGCTGTAACATCACCGATTATCAATCTTCCGCCCGTATAAGGTTTTGATTTTTTGTCTTGTGATATTTTAACAAAAGTAGGCTTAAACTCTTCATTTTTAATAAGATTGACCCATTCAATTTGATTTTTACCGATTTTCATTACTTGTAAGCCTTCAACTTTTACAGCATACATCAACAAATTAGTTTGTATAGAATGAGGAGCATATATAAAACTTGGAATTGTCTTTGTAGCTTTGGTTTTGGAAGCTAAACCCGTTACTATAATACTACCATCTTCCAGTTCATTCATATCATCAACAATCCATACAGCATCCAAAGGGGAATTGATTTTAAATCTACGCTGGGTATTACCATTAAAATCTACTTCAAGAAACTCTATTTGGTTATCCATTCTTTGAAAGATATAAGCAATATTACCATTGCTCAATATTTTATGAAATACAGGAGCCGCTTGGACATCAAAAGATAATGGAATCTCGTTGGTTTTTTCTAATTTGGCAACATCAAAGCGTTGGAAGGTATAGTTTTTTCCGTTATTCGGATCTCTCATCCCCCCTGATACTAATCCTAAAAATACCACATCTCCTTCATTGCCCGTCATTACTTGTTTATTTCCTCCCCAAAGCAAACTAGCAAAAAGTAAAGATGCTCTTGCTTGTCGCATATTATAAGCAGCCACAGATATCGAACGATAATAATTTTGTATTGCATTATTTGACCAATAATTGACTAGCTTAATTTTTTCCCCATCATCTCCTTTGGGTTTTACTTTTTCTACCACCTTAAAACGATCGTCGCAAAATCCTGTATTCCAGTTATAATATCTATCAATATAACCTTTCTTAAAAACAACTTGTCCCGTATAGGTATTTGCTTCTACGCTTAATAAAGGTTCTTTACTTTCAGGACAAAAATTTAACGAAAAAGATAATTTGTATTTTTCTTTAATTTTTTCATATTCTTCAACAATATTCTCAGATTTTTTTAAATTAAAATCTAAATCAAAAATCAATTCTTCTGCTTTTAATTTTTTTTCTGTTGACTTTGTTATAAAGTACAAACGTAGTTCATTTTTAGCTTCATCTACCTGTACTTCTTTTAAATTATTGATGTTTGCTTTGCCTTCCGGGTCAAAAAAAGTTTCTTTGATGACCTTTTGAGCTTGTAAGTTTAAACTATAAAATAGGCTAATTAAAAAAATGATTTTTTTCATAAAGCTTTTATTTTATCATTAATTTTTGAATAATACCTGTTTCTTTTTCTTTTACATAGTACATTCCAGATTGTAAGTTCAAATCCAACTGGAAGTAAATTTGTTTATGTTCAATTTCATAAACCAATTGTCCTAATGAATTATAAATTTCGAAGAATCTAGGTTTATGGTCATTAACTTTTACGGTAAAGTTTCCCTCATTAGGATTAGGAAACACTGTAAATAAGTTGTTTGCTATTTGTGTAGAATTATCTACCCCGGTAAGGTTAATGTTTAACGTATAAATTCTGAAGGTTGTACCTCCTGACGAGGAAAATCTTACTAGAAGATAAACTTTATTGTTAATGATTTTATATTTATGTTCGGTAGAATTAGATAGGTCAATACTAGTATCTACGGAGTCATAAACCAGTGAAGAAGTACAAAAATCACTGGAGTAGAGAGCAGGTTTATTAGAAACAGCCATAAAAACTTGTCCATCAGGAGTAGCAAATAAATTGAAGATTGAAACTCTTTTAGAATTAGGTAAAGAATTTTCTTTAGGCAGTAGAGAACTTATGTCTTGCCAATTATTTCCGCCATCCGTAGTTTTAAATAGTCTGTAGTCGTCAGTAGAGTCTTTAAAAGCAATTAACCAATTGAATCTATCTTTTGCACTAAATGCGTAATAATAACCAGAGATGGGGGGAGAAACTTTGGTCCAGGTTTGTCCTTTGTTGAGGGTAAAATACGCACCAGCTTCAGCAATTACATATGCAAAAGAACTATCTAGAATGTGGGCGTTTTTTAAAGGTTGAGCATTAGTAGCGATTCTCGTTTGATTGAAAGTAAGTCCACCATCTGTTGAATAATACACATAATGCCCATCCGCTCCCATCAATATAAAATCACCTTTTGCATCTATGGAATAAATTGATTGATTAGGATAATTATTATTAATTTGAGTATGCGTCTGACCATTATTCAACGACAAATATATTTGTTTATAACCCGTAGTTAATAGTTTGCCTGGTGCAATATATTTTACAGATTGACAAGAGCTATAGGGACGATTAATATTACTAGACCATGTTTGACCGCCGTCAGTCGTGGTTTTCATAATATCTGAATTATTGATAATGACCCCTTTTTGTTCGTCACCAGGGTCAAAATCATAATAATAATTTTGCGAGCCAAAGGTCTGACTGAAATCATATTCGCATTTCAATTGCCAATTAGGCGTTTGTGCATTCAATGAATAACTCAATAATGCACTCATTACCATAACTAAAATTTTCATACTCCTATCCCTTTAAATTTTAATTCATTGGTTTAAATCCGACTTTTTCTAAGGGTACACCATTTTTACAAGCATTGTAAGCGATTTGCATTACATCTCGCTCCCAACTTACTTTTTCTCCTAAATAACCAGTCTTATTTTTCCAGTTATACTCATAATAATACTTTTTTTGATTATCCACAGTAATTTTTACCGTTGCCATGTTCCCCATAACTGATTGCTTATAACAACGAATTACACATTCTTTATCATCAGGATTGAGTACCATCATGCTTTGAGCTTTTAATGTTTCTGTTCCCCAGAAGAGAAATAAGCCTAAAATGAACGTTTTAAAAAGTTTTTGTTTCATAACACGAAAATTTAGGCTACAAAAATATAATGATTTTTTCTAATTTTTTTACCCAAAGTCGCGAGATTCTTACTAATTTGACTATGGATATTCTGATAGTAAGAAAACACTACGTTATATTTTG
>CALLNY010000043.1 GCA_938005475.1 uncultured Bacteroidia bacterium
GAGAAAGTCGTAGAACCTACTGAACAAGTCACTGAGAAAGTCGTAGAACCTACTGAACAAGTCACTGAGAAAGTCGTAGAACCTACTGAACAAGTCACAGAAAAAGTCGTAGAACCTACTGAACAAGTCACAGAAAAAGTCGTAGAACCTACTGAACAAGTCACTGAGAAAGTCGTAGAACCTACTGAACAAGTCATTGAGAAAGTCGTAGAACCTACTGAACAAGTCACTGAGAAAGTCGTAGAACCTACTGAACAAGTCACTGAGAAAGTCGTAGAACCTAATGAGCAAGTCACAAAGAAAGTCTTAGAACCTACCGAACAAGTCACTGAGAAAGTCGTAGAACCTACTGAACAAGTCACAGAAAAAGTCGTAGAACCTGTTGATATTCAAAAACCGTATCACGAGCTTATCAATATTGAGAAAATTGAGAGTAAGATAGCAGGACACAAAAGAAAGGCAGAAGTTATTGGGAAAAAGAAACTCATATCCTCTGAGATTACCTTAAAAAACCTTCAGAATAAATTCTTACAAAGTATTTTAAAGTCAAAGTCAGAAAGTAAACAAGATACAGTAGTAGGGAAATTTAAGGATAGTGAAAAGTCAAGTATTGATGATATTTTAGAAAAAATCAAAGAATTAGAGAATAAATTTATAGACCTAAAGCAATCTGAAAACAAAAATGATTCATTTCATATTATTGAAAATGAGACAAAAGAATCTCATGATTTAAGTGATGAGATAATAACCGAGACGATGGCAAAAATATTTTTAGCTCAAGGAGATGTTCTCAAGTCAATTAAGATATACAAAAAGTTAATTGAGCGTAATCCATCGAAACGTGAGTATTACGAGCAAAAAATCCAAGAAATAGAATCTAAATAGTTTTGTTATGGACAGAAATAAACTTTTATCGTATGCTGTTGTTGGATTAGTTATTTTTTTATTGCTTGGATTTTTTTTCTTTAAGGATTTTTTGAATTTATTATGGAAATCACTATTTAGTTTTAATGGTTTTATGTTATTAGTATCAAGAATTTTTACTTTCTTGATAGTTAGCAAGCTATTATACGTTATAGTTCTATTGTTACTTATTTTTTGGCTATATAAAAGTATTCCAAAGAAATAAGTTATTACAGTAAAGCTATCATTACTAATTTTTCTATGTGTTTTTCTTTATATTGTATTAACCTGATTGTAATGCTGATCCTGGGTCTTGGACTATCGAAACATATTTTCAATCAGGTATACTTCACCTATTGATTATAACTTCTTGTATTTGCATGGGAAAATTAAATAAATTCTACCATAACAAAAAGCTTCCGAAAGACAGGGTTTTCTGATTTTGCTGAAGTTAAATCTTATTCAATATGTGGCTGTGTATTCTATTCAACTGAAAAATATGAACACATTGATTTTAAAGTTGTTTCTAACCCAAAATATTACTATTATCTCAAACAAATGGATTTAAATGGATATTATTGTTTGGTTCGTATTTTTACGAATATTTGAAATATAACCACCACTTTATAGCGGTTTTTTATTTTTATGGTTAATAGGTCTAATAGATTTATGTAGGAGTATTTAAATTTTAGTAGGATTCATAACAACGGCTTCTCCCGAAGTAATAATTTTGCCGTCTTTATCAAGGATTAAAGTTTCAATTTTAGCACGGTGCTTTTCTGGAATTACTTCAAGGACTGTAAATTTAGCCGTATAGGTTTCATCTTCATACATCGGAGCCATAAATTTTAAAGTTTGTGATAAATAGACTGTTCCCTCCCCTGGAAATAACATACCAAATACTTTTGAAAATATACTGGCTCCTAAAAAACCGTGTATAATTCTTCTTTTAAAAATAGTTTTAGAGGCATATTCGTCATCTAAATGGATAGGGTTTTTATCACCAGATACCTCAGCAAATTGAAATACATTTTCTTTGTTAAATGAAAATTCATGAGAATAAGTGTCACCTACTTGTAACATAACTTTTTTAGTTTTCAACAAAAGTAATGTAATTTTTAAGTTTATGCAAATAAAAATTTATTTTATTTCCTTGATTTTAAATTAGTTAAAAATCACACTACAAAAGTTTGTTTAGATTGTTAAAATTATAACTATATTTGCATTGTGAAAAATAAATACCCTATTCTATTCATTATTATGGTGGGCTTCATTGCTCAACTCTTTTTGAGAGGGTGGGTAGTATTAACATACTCTATTTATAAAGATGAGTTAGCTAGTTTAGTTTGCGAGAATCGTTTTAGTCAGAATACACATTGTAAAGGAAAATGTTATCTCAATAAACAAATTGAGACACAGCAAGCTGTTCATTCAAACATTAAAACTTTTACGCTTTCAAAAATAAAAATAGATTTATTCACATATGAATTTAAAATCATAAGATTAAATCATTTAGTGTTCGCAGAAATTTTAAAAAAATATTTCTTGTATTTATCACAAGAGAATGCAGGCTTCAAAACTAAATATTTGATTCCTCCCGAATTATTGAAAAACTATATATAATCAAGTTTTTCAATTTAATTATCAATGAAATTTATTCTATTTATTATCATTGTTTTTGTTCTTCATAATGAACTAAAATCATGTGATATATGCGGTTGTTCTGTGAGTGGTAATTATTTTGGGTTATTACCTCAGTATCGCAAACATTTCATAGGTTTAAGAGTTCATTATAGGACTTATAGTATCAAACATCCTCCGCTTTTTGCGGGAGAAAGTGTTCAATACTCAAATGATTTAGTATTTAGTACAGAAATCTGGGGAAGATATCAAATCCATAAACGCTTACAGCTTATAGGTAGTATGCCTTACCAATTTAACCAAAGAAAAGAAAATGAAATAAAATTGTCCTCTAATGGAGTAGGGGATGGAAGTTGTTTTATATTTGGTAATGTTTGGAAAACATCTGATACGTCTCAAGTGAAAATCAAGCAATCCATTTCCTTGGGAGCGGGTATAAAAGTTCCAACGGGTAAGCATGAAAATACTGTGGTATATAAAGGTTTGATATTACCTGGTTTTCAAATGGGTTCAGCTTCATGGGATTTTCCTGTGAGTTTAATTTATATTGCAAAACTAAAATCGTTGGGTATAAATACCGAAATGACCTATCAATTTAATACGCTTAATCGCTATAATTATCATTTTGGGAATCGATTAAGTAGCGCTTTAAGAGTATTTTATTGGAAATATAGACCTGCTATCTCCGTATTACCTCAATTGGGTATATCTTATGAGCATTACAATTCAGATAAAAGAAAGGGGAGATGGGTAAGATATACGGGAGGCAGTGCTTTATGGTCTTTTGCTGGATTAGATTTGTATAAAGGTAGATGGGGTTTGGGTATCAATTCGTGGTTACCCATTTATCAAAACATTGGGGAAAAACATATAAAAATGTTTCCCCGTATAACCACTAATTTCTTAATTTTATTTTAACAATTTAATTTAAAAAATTTTAAGTGTATGAAAAAAGAAGTTAGAAATATTTTTCAATTACTTGTTTTAGTATTAGCATTAAGCATAAGTGCATGCAAAAAGAAAGATGACAATAATAACGACCAGCCTACACCACAACAGCCTGGTGAGGTACAGATTCATTTAGAAAATAGAGTAGGAAATTTAAGGTTCTACTTAAATGAATATTACGTGAACGAAAATGGGGACTCGGTTAAGTTTACGATGTTCAATTATTATGTAAGTAATTTTGAATTCATTAAGGAGGATGGTAGTTCCTATGTAGTTCCAAAGGATAGCTGTTACTTTTTAGTAAAGGCTGACGATATGGAAAGTCAGGAATTACATTTTCATAAAGTTCCTGCGGGAAAATACAAAGGTGTTAGATTTATCATTGGAGTAGATAGTTTGAAATCTGCTGCCCCACTAGAGCAAAGAACCGGCGTATTAGACCCTGCAACAGGTGCTCAAGGAATGTATTGGTCCTGGAATACAGGATATATCTTTGTAAAAGCCGAAGGTATTTGTCCAGGTATTCCTGATAGCTTACAAAATAAATTCAAATATCATATAGGCTTATTTGGTGGATATTCTACTCCAACGATTAACAATATCAAAAAAGTGGAGTTAATGTTTGGGAAGAATGTAGAAATCAATTCTAACAAAAATCCTAACATTCATTGCTACGTTAATCCCCTAGAAATGTTTAAAACTCCAACGAAGTTTGATGTGAAAACACAGCCAATAATTATGGCGAGTCCTGCATCAAAAACAATTGCTGACAACTACGCAGATATGATTACTTTCGATCATATTCATTAAAACTTCATTTTATAGCATGCATTCTCTTTGTTTTTATAGATATAACTACCTGTCTTCCATAAGAGGATGGGTAGTTTTATCCCTTTTTGTATGGGCTTTGGGTTGTAAAAAAGAAAGTACCAATCAAATACTTCAATCAGACCTTTTCAAAGGTTTTTATCAACCAGAACACTTTCCTCCAATTGAACAGCCATTTGATGTATCTAAAATTAATGAGAAGAGTTTTGTTCTTGGCAAAAGATTGTTTTATGACCCTATCTTATCAAGGGATAGCACCATTTCTTGTGGTAGTTGTCATATTCAAGCTTCTGGTTTTACGCACCATGGACATGATGTAAGTCATGGTATTGATGATTTACTGGGAAGAAGAAATGCTTTACCTATTCAAAATTTGATGTGGCAAAAAAACTTTTTGTGGGACGGTGGTATATTAAATTTGGAGTTAGTAGCGATTAATGCTATAACCAGCCCGGTAGAGATGGATGAAACTCTGCCACATATCGTAGAAAAACTCAAAAGAAGTAAGGTGTACCCCCAAATGTTTAAAGAAGCTTTTGGGAACGAAGAAATTACCTCTACGAAAATGCTTATTGCTTTGGGGCATTTCATGGCTCTTTTTATTTCAGATAAATCCAAATACGATGAAGTGAAAAGAAGTAAAGCCCAATTTACAGAACAGGAACAAAGAGGGTATAACCTATTCAAACAGTACTGTGAAAACTGCCATAAAGAACCCTTTTTTACAGATCAATCCTTCCGCAACAATGGCGTCCAACAATTTTTTTCTATTGATAAAGGACGTTATGAAATCTCACTAATTTCAGGTGATGAAGGAAAATTTAAAGTGCCAAGTTTGAGAAATGTAGAACTTACAGCTCCGTACATGCATGATGGTAGATTTCCTAAATTGATTGATGTGCTCAATCATTACTCCGATGGTATCCAAAATTACCCCAATTTAGATCCCTTACTCGTCAATAAAATTCCTCTCAATTCGCAAGAAAAAGAAGATATTATCGCATTCCTTAAAACCTTAACCGATTGGAATTTTGTACGCGATAAACGATTTTCTGAATTTTAACAGATTAGAATTTTTTATTTATAGAAGCATTACCTCAATTTCTGCATTCTCTAAGGAGTTTTGTTAAGTTGAAAACAAACAGCTGATTATCATTGTTAACAAATTGTATATGAGGTTATTGTAATATTGTTATTAATAGGGGGCTTGGCTGAGTAGGCGAAACCTTACCAAAGTCACTATCATCTCAGTACACAACGCTACGTTAGGGACATAACGAATTATTCAATGAACTTGTAAAAAAGTGGGCTGTTTAGCCACAGAGACACCAAAGCTACATAAAATTTTTTAAAGTAAACTATACTTTAATAAACAAGCTTTTTTTGATAAATAAAAAGATTTAATTTTCTTTTTATGATAAAGACGAGGAAAAGTACGAAAAATGGTAATCCTTTATGTCATTTTATTAAAGCACTAAAAATACATCCTATACAATAACTATTTTTGCAAAATCATTGTTTTAGATTGCATGGGTTATAAAAGTTTAGAAGATTGCGTTATAGATTTAGAGAGACACGGTCATTTAATTCGTATCAAAGAGGAGGTTGACCCTTATTTGGAAATGGCATCTATTCATTTACGGGTTTTTGAAAAGAAAGGTCCTGCTTTATTGTTTGAGAATATAAAAAATACACGTTATCGTGCAGTCTCTAATTTATTTGGTACTTTGGAGCGAAGCCGTTTTTTATTTCGTGATAGTATAGAGAGAGTAAAAAAAGTGATACAACTCAAGGCAGACCCTTCTCAGGTACTTAAAAATCCGTTTAAATATGCTAATCTTGCATTTTTTGCTTTGAATGCTTTGCCTAAAAAAGTGATTTTTTCTGATACTTTTGAAGAGATAAGAATTTCAGATTTACCATTGATACAATGTTGGGAGAAAGACGGCGGTGCTTTTGTAACCTTACCAATAGTTTACACGGAAGATATAGATAAGCCTGGTGTTATGAACTCAAACATCGGTATGTATAGGATACAACTATCGGGAAATGAATATGTTCAGGATAAAGAAATTGGATTACATTATCAGTTACATAGAGGGATTGGTGTACATCAAACGAAATGTAATGCAAAGGGAGAACCAATGAAAGTAAGTATCTTTGTAGGGGGTCCTCCTTCATTAACTTTCAGTGCAGTGATGCCGTTGCCAGAAGGAATTTCAGAATTGACCTTTGCAGGAGCACTAGGTAAACGCAGGTTTCGTTATTTTTACGATAAACAAGGTTTTTGTATTGCTAATGATGCAGATTTCGTTATAACAGGTTATGTTTATCCTAATGAAAATAAGCCTGAAGGACCATTCGGAGATCATCTCGGCTATTATAGTTTGAAACATGATTTTCCTTTGATGCGTGTAAATAAAGTATATGCCAAGAAAAAAGCAATTTGGGCGTTCACGGTGGTGGGTCGCCCCCCGCAAGAGGATACTAGTTTTGGTGCCTTAATCCATGAATTAACAGGAGACGTCATTCCTGCTGAAATTCCTGGTGTAAAAGAAGTACATGCAGTAGATGCTTCAGGTGTACATCCTTTGCTTATTGCTATTGGTTCAGAACGATATACCCCCTACTACGAACTAAAAAGACCTCAAGAACTTTTAACCATTGCCAATCATATTCTTGGAACCGGGCAGATGTCCTTAGCTAAATTTTTGTATATTGCTAATCATCAGGACAATCCCCAGTTGCATACACATAACATTCAAGCTTTCTTTGAGCATATCTTTGAGAGAGTGGATTTTGAAAATGATGTCCATTTTTATACGAAAACTACCATAGATACGTTGGATTATAGTGGTGATGGTTTGAATACGGGTTCTAAAATGGTGATTGCGGCAGTAGGTAAGCCCAAAAGAGTTTTATCTAAGGAAGTCCCAAGTACCTTAACCTTACCTGATGGATTTCGTAACCCTAAATGGGTTTTTCCAGGCGTAATAGCTATTCAAGCTCCCAAGTTTCAGGATTATATTTCAGAAAATCAGCGAATTAAACATCTTGGGGAGTATTTATTTCATAAACATAAAGACACCTTGCAAGGAATCGCTCACATTATTCTTTGCGATGATAGTAATTTTGTATCCCAAAATCTAAATAACTGGTTATGGGTAACTTATACACGTTCAAACCCTTCACACGATGTGTATGGGGTAGGAGAGTTTATAGAACACAAACATTGGGGCTGTAAAGGAAGTTTAATTATAGATGCAAGGATTAAACCACATCATGCTCCGCCGCTTGAAAAAAATCCTGAAATTGAAAAACGAGTAGATAGATTGTTTGAGAAAGGTGGTAGTTTATATGCTTTGAGATAGAGTTTTACTGTATTACCGGACTAATCAAAGCGACACTGAAAATGGATAATAAAAACCAGCCAATAAAGCCTTCTAAAATTGTAAAATAACGTATGTAACCCTTAATTGGAATATCCAAATCCTAATGTAGAGAAAACATTCAAACTTAAAGTAAAGGAATCAAAAGCTCTTTTGATGATAAAGATCGTAAAATCCCCCAAAATTAACAAACCAAAAATCAAACTGGCACTTATTTTTTCTTTAATGTTTAAATGGTTCCAAGGTTCATGGAAATGGTCTATCCAATGGTAAATTCGTAGGTATAATTTTAAATAATCTTGAAGGGAATTATGATGGTGTCTATAACCATGATAAAACTTTCAATTATCAAATTCTATGAATTGAATGTCATTTCTATCTATTCTAATCGTTTTTTGGAATTGACAGTTCTTAAATATGGCTTTAATATCTTCACAACCTGATATCGTAACATAACCTTCAAACACTAAATTATTAACTACCCACCACATGGTCTTATCAAATTTACAGTTTTCTATGAAAATATCGTTTTTTATATACCTTAGGGGAGCATTAGGGTTACTAAATCTTTTATCCATTTCTTCCCTATCTTCATCAGAGAAAATTATTTCTATGTTTGAAAAATAGATTTGTTGTGGTTGATTGATAATTTCTTTTACATAAAAATTAACTAAATTATATATAAATTTTGTAAAATAGACTTTTTGATGATTAATCGGAGAAGGTATTAACTTGGTACTTTTATCAAAGTGTCTTGTGCATTAAGTTTTAAACATGTAAAAGAAAAAATCCCTATAAGTAACCAAAGCATTTTCTTAATTTTAAAGAAAAGGATTACAAAGCTATGTAAAATTCATTTGTATGTGAAATTTTAAACCTGTAATTTTGTAAAATATTTATGAAAAAGCGAGTACGAGTAAGATTTGCTCCCAGCCCGACGGGTCCTTTGCATATTGGCGGTGTCAGAACAGCTTTATATAACTATTTGTTTGCCAAGCAATACGATGGAGATTTTATATTAAGAATTGAAGATACTGACCAAACACGCTTTGTAGAAGGTGCTGAGCAATTTATTTATGAGTCATTAAAATGGTGTGGTATTGAACCTGATGAGAGTCCTTTGCATGGAGGTTCCTATGCTCCTTACAGGCAATCTGAAAGAAAGCCAATCTACAAAGAGTATGCTGACCAGCTTATTCGTACAGGGAAAGCATATTATGCTTTTGATACCCCTGAAGAATTAGAAACTGTTCGTAAAAATTGGGAAGCACAAAGAAAAATGTTTATTTATAATCAAGAGACACGCTCCATGCTCAAAAATAGCCTTACACTTACTCCAGATGAAGTTAAAAAAAAATTACAAGCAGGCTTGGATTATGTAATTCGTTTAAAAATAGAGGGAAAGGATGATATTGTTTTTCATGATTTGATACGTGGAGAGGTTCGTATAAATAAACTTCAAATTGATGATAAAGTTTTGTTAAAAAGTGATGGTATGCCAACCTATCATTTAGCGAATGTTGTGGATGACTATCTTATGAGAATTTCACATGTGATAAGAGGGGAGGAGTGGTTACCTTCGACACCGCTGCATATATGTTTATACGAAGCTTTTGGTTGGGAGAATGAGATGCCTGCCTTTGCTCATCTACCGCTTTTATTAAAACCCTCAGGAAAAGGAAAGTTAAGTAAACGCGATGGAGACCAATTGGGTTTTCCTGTTTTTCCGTTATCCTGGAAGGACCCTCAAACCGGTGAAATTTCACGTGGCTACAGAGAAGACGGTTTTTTGCCTGAAGCATTTATCAATTTTTTAGCGTTACAAGGCTGGAATCCTGGTACAGAACAAGAAATTTTTTCTTTAGAAGAATTAACTAAAATTTTTACATTAGATAAAGTACACAAAGCAGGCGCAAAATTTGATATTAAAAAAGGAATATGGTTCAATGAACAGTATTTAAGAAAAACCCCTCATGAGAAGATATTGCCGTTACTGAAAGCCGAACTCTCCCTAAATTCATGGAACCTAGAAGACAATAAGCTCTTGCAAGCCTTTGATTTAATGAAAGAACGAATATCCTTTCACAAAGAGTTATTTACCAAAGGAAAATTTCTTTTTGTAGCTCCTGAAAATTACGATTGGACAACCATAAAAAAAAAGTTAAATGATAAAAGTATAACACTTTTGACAAAAATTCATGACAATTGGTCAGTAATAGAAAAATGGGAAGTGTTCACATTAGAAAATGTCTTCAAAGAAATTATTGAACAATACAATGAAAAAATTGGAAATATTATGCCACTTTTAAGAAACGCTCTTACAGGAGAAAGCGTAGGACCTAATTTGTTTGAAATATCCGTATTTCTTGGTAAATTAGAAGTTTCTAAAAGAATTATTTCCTTTATTGAAACTTTAAAGCATAATTTTGCGTATAAAATTTAAACATTTGCTATGCCTAAAAAATTTAAAAAAAATGAACAACAAATACATAAAGAACTTGGTTATTTAGATATTAAAATTAACCAGTTCGGTGAAATTATAGCAGATTATGACATTGAAAAATTAAATAATTTCTTAGACCGAAAGGTTCAAGACAAAAAATTTAGAGGTATAAAAGTCATTCGGTCAAAAAAAGATTAAAAAAAACTTGCGTGGTATGAATTTTGGTATTATTTTTGCCCATTAGAATAAAAAAACGAAATATGAATAATTATTATGGAAATGAGTGGTCTGAAAGACCTTTACGTTCAAACATAAGTGTAACAAGTGTAAATGCATTTTTACAAAAAGTCTTCATGATAATGGCATTTGGCCTTACTATTACAGGTATCACATCTTACCTGATGGCGGATTTGGTGATGTCTAATCCTGAAAAATATTTATTCTTATACACCTCTCCGACAGTTTATATCATAATGTTTTCTCCACTACTTTTTGTAATTGGTTTAAATTTTGGAATAAGCCGTTTATCATCCATTGCTGCAAATGTAATTTTTGCTTTGTACGCCGCTTTAATGGGAATAAGCCTCGCAACCATATTTTTTGTATACACTACTTCTTCCATAGCGGCTACGTTCTTTATTACTGCGGGAGCCTTTTTGGGATTGGCTATCTATGGAATGACCACAAAAGCTGACCTCACCAAAGCTGGTAGCTATGCTATAATGGCTTTGATAGGTATCATTATCGCAGGTTTAGTGAACTTATTCCTACAAAGTAGCACTATGTCCTTAATAATATCTGTAATCTCTGTCGTTATTTTCACAGTTCTAACCGCTTATGATGTACAAAAGTTGATGCATATTGGTTTTAGTGTAGATAGCGAAGGTGAGGATGGCAAGAAATTAGCTGTACTCGGTGCCCTAACATTATATTTAGACTTCATTAACTTATTTCTAGCATTACTCCGATTATTTGGAGATAGAAGAGATTAAAATTTAAATTCGTTATGCATACCGTTTAGACTTTTTGTCTAAACGGCTTTTTTATTTCTAAACTTAACCTATTTAGAATTTTCATAATTTTGTAGTTTATTTATTATGAGGGTAATTTTTTTAATTTTTATATTGCAGTTCAATTGTTTATTTGCTACACCAAAATGGTTATCTATCACGATTAGTTATTGGTTAGAAAATACATTGTTTGAAGAAAAAAATATTTCCTTTGAGAATTTTCATAATGAGCATTTTAAGATAAAGATAACTCAAACTGACTCTACCTTTACTATTAAGTTAATTCCTCATGTTCCCATAACCCTTCAAAAATTTCATGTTATGATACAAACTTCTGAATATCAAAAATTTTTTAGTAATGGTTTTCAATCATGGACGCTTACGCAGTGGTATTTTGTCAATGATAAAGTAAAAAAGGTAGGTTTTCCATTTGGTAAAATAGTGAAGCCTTACGGGGATTATGCTTTTTGGTATCATATTGCTCATAATAAAAAAAATCCAAGGAGTCACTTCTTTACTATTCTTGAAAAAAACAGGGGAAAATGGGATTTTTATGCTTCTTTAAATGATGATTATGCCTATACTATCTTTGAAAAAATCAATAATCAAAGTATAGCCATCCATAAAGATGTTGAAGGGTTAGAGTTAATAAAACCTTTTGAGATCTTACAGTTATACTTTCAGACCAACATAGAACTACATCAAATTCAATCGTATATAGTAAATCTTTTTCAAAAAAATGTGGCGCCTCCAGTCATTGGATGGACCTCATGGTATAATTATTATACTAATATCAATGAAAATATTGTTTTAGAAAATTTGGATGGATTTTACTACAACCGTTTACCCATTGATTACATTCAGATTGATGATGGTTGGCAACAAAAGGTAGGAGATTGGGAGCCCAATGGTAAATTCTCTAAAAACCTAAAAGATTTAACCGAAGATATTCACAAACGAAAATATAAAGCAGGATTATGGATAGCACCATTTATCGTAGAAAAAAATTCTTATGTATATAAACATCGTAAAGATTGGTTAGTCTTTAAACCTGGAACAAATAAATTATTGAAGGCTGGATATAATCCACTTTGGTCAGGCTTTTTTTCGTCTGCTTTTTACGTGTTAGATATTTATCACCCTGAAGTGCAAATTTATTTAAGAAATACGCTGAAAAGAGCAACAGAAAAATGGCAATTTGATTTACTTAAATTAGATTTTTTGTATGCTGTTGCATTAGTTCCCAGAAACGGGAAAACCCGCGCTATGATAATGAACGATGCAATAAAATTACTAAACGCATGGAAAGGAAAAGCTAAATTATTAGGCTGTGGAGTTCCTCTTGCATCTGCTTTTGGAAAGTTAGACTATTGCAGAATAGGGCCAGATATAGGCTTGTATTGGGATACTCGTTGGATGAAAAAACTAAAAAATTTAGAACGAATTTCCACAATGAATGCCATTCATAATACTCTGAACCGATGCTTTTTAAATGGTTTAACTTTTGGTAATGACCCTGATGTTTCGATTTTAAGAACCACAAATAACCACCTTAAACCTCATCAAAAAAAAACGTTATTTTATGTTAATCATTTGCTAGGTAATCTTAATTTTATTTCAGATAATCCCATTGAATGGACTGACTCTATCCTTAATATTTATAAAATTATCTTTCCTCATCAACCCTTAAAAGTTACGGATTGGAAAGAAAATGAAAAGTTATATGCAATCAAATTAGATGATTATTATTTATTGATGGTAAATATGAACCATCGGAAGTTTATAATAGAAGTAAAGGATAGTTTGTTATATGATGGAATCAATCAAAGAATATTAAAAAAAGGAGATGAATTTACTTTGAAACATGGTGAAGCGGCTTTGCTACAAAAGGTAGATTGTGAGCAAGACATTGGTTTTGTTGGTTCGGTGGGTTATATCTTGCCAGGTAAAGAAGTAGAAGCAATTGCATCAGATTTTGAGAATCAGTCTATCACGGTTTCAACTAATCCCAAAGTGAAAATTCAAAAACTATGGCTAAAAATTCCACAAGATTGGAACGAATGCAAAATCAATGGAAAGCAAGCACTAATAACAGTTGTTAATGGGGTAAAATTAGCTTGGATAGAAAACTAATTTTAGGGATGTAGCCATAATTTCCATAATACGGAGAAAATTACTAAAGTTAAAGAAGCAGGAAGTAATACTTTCCAAGAAAATTGGAGTAATTGGTCTGCACGAAATCGGGGCCAGCTCCAACGAATCCACATCATAATAAATATTAGCAGGAAAGATTTTGTTAGTAGCCAGAAACTACTCCAAAAAAGTCCCCCGTTAGTCCAATGGTATAAAAAAAAGTTACCTAAATTAGGAAGAGGGCTATTCCACCCACCAAAGAACATAATTACAGATAATAGGCTGATGATTAACATGTTAGCGTATTCTGCGAGCATAATGGTTGCGAAAGCAAAGCCGCTATATTCTATATGAAATCCAGCAATAAGCTCGGATTCTGCTTCGGGAATATCAAATGGAGCGCGATTACATTCAGCTATACCTGCTGTAAAAAATATTAAAAAGATAAGTAGCAGGTGTGGATGTTGAAAAATAGACCATAAAAAAAATCCTCCGTAGTTTTTTGTATTCCATAATCCCCAAGTGTACCCTTCTATGCTCTGCATAGTAATGATTTGATTGATATTTAAAGTACCATAAATCACGGCAACACCTAAAATAGCAAAACCTAAAGGAATTTCATAGGCAATCATCTGAGAAACTGCACGCATAGAACCGTAAAGGCTATATTTATTATTACTTGCCCACCCAGCCATTATTATCCCAATTACATCTATTGAAACGATAGTCATTACCCAAAGCAGTGCTAAATTTATATTAACATAATACTCTGAATGCATAAAAGGTAACACTGCAAATCCTGCAAAAACTGATGCAAAAATTAAAATGGGAGCAAGCCAAAATAAAATTTTATCTGCACTGTCAGGAACAATGATTTCTTTTTGCAATAGTTTAAGAATATCCGCAAAAGTTTGTAAAGTCCCTTTATAACCCACTTCATCAGGACCAACTCTATCCTGTATGAAAGCCGCTATTTTTCTTTCAGCATAAACACCTAATAGTGCATAAATAGCTATGAATACAAAAGTTAATGTAATTGGTAAAAGCAATTCAAGAGTTATCAAGGCATTTAAATTGAAAAGCAAAATTACAAATTTTGAATATAAAGCTATTTAATGTTTTAAGAAGTTAGTGATACCGATTAACAAAGCGATAATCGTAAAACCTAGATTTAACATCCAGGTTAGATTGTTGAAACGTTTTTCTAATGCTTCAAAACGGGCGTTAGTTTCTTTTTGCATAGCTTCAAATCTAGCATTACTTTCTTTTTGCATAGCTTCAAAACGAATATTCATTTCTTTTTGCAGGGTTTCAAATCTTGTGTTACTTTCTTTTTGCAGGGTTTCAAAACGAACATTGATATTTTCGAAACGGGTATTCATTTCTTTTTGCAGGGTTTCAAAACGAACATTGATATTTTCGAAACGGGTGTTCATTTCTTTTTGTATGGCTATAAAACGATTATCCACGTTTTCAAAGCGTAAATTCATTTCTTTAATTAGGTTTTCGAATCGTTCATCAATTTTCTCGAAACGTAGTTCGAGTTTTTCAAGTAGGAACTTGAGGTCTTCTTTGGTTGCTAGTTTTTCTTCACGGTTAAGTTGTTCTTCTTGAATTTGTTGGAGTATATCAAATAAAATATTTTCTACCCAAGTTTCGGTTTCAGTGTCAATTTTAGGACTTTTGTGCTCTTGTAGTATTTGCTTGATTTGATTTTTTGTAAACAACTTTGCCATATTTAATTATACGATTTGGAATATAAAAAGTTTTCAAAGATAAAAAAATTAAAGTAAAGAAACAAAAAATCCCCACAAATCATGGGGATTAGATTGGTAATTCCAATAAGTTTAAGGATTATCTATGGTCAATTACAGTTTTATGTTTGACTTCTTCAATGACGATTTTAGAAATGATTTCGTTCATGATTTCAGAGGTGCCTGCTCCAATAGTTAGAAGACGGCAGTCTCTGAAGGCCCTTGCAATACCGTAGTCTTCCATATAGCCCCAACCGCCGTGAATTTGTAAAGCTTCATCAATGATGAGTTGTGCTTCATGACATGTGAAGGCTTTTGCCATCGTGATAGTTTTGACAGCCGCTGCGCCATTGTCTATAAAGTCTTGAACGGCACGGAAAGTAATTGCTTTGCATGCTTCTAATTTGGTTGCCATTTCAGCAATTTTATGGCGTATTACTTGGAATTTACCGATAGGTCTGCCAAAAGCTTCTCGTTCCTTACTGTACAATATAGCTTTTTCAAGTGCCCATTCCGCCGCGAAAGTTGCTGTGACAGCCGCAAGTAATCTCTCTTCTTGTAGGTTGTTCATGATATAGTAAAAGCCCATACTTTTTTGCCCGAGTACTTGTGTTTTAGGGACTATACAATTATCAAAGAAAAGTTGAGCAGTATCGGAAGTATGCATACCGAGTTTGTTTTTTACTTCAATAGATTTAAAGCCTGGGGTATGGGTTTCAAAAATGAAATTAGTGAAATCATAACCTTCACCGGTTTTAGTAACCACAACAATAAAATCTGCTATATTACCGTTTGTAATAAACATTTTAGAGCCATTTATAACGTAATGGTCATCTTTTTCAACGGCAGTTGTCTTAATACCTCCGACATCAGAGCCTGCACCAGGTTCTGTAATAGCTAATGCAGCAATTTTTTCACCTTTTAAAGCTGGTACTAAATATTTTTGTTTTTGTTCTTCAGTACCTACTGCTAAAATAAGTGGTAGAGGTAAAAAATTATGGGCATATAAGGACATACCAAGGCCGCCCATATTAAATTTAGCCATCACCTCAGAAACCGCTACTGCCGCCCAAAAATCTAATCCACTGCCACCATACTGTTCAGGAAAACTAACTCCAAAAAAGCCTTGCTCGCCCATCTTCTGAAAAATCTCCCTCGAACAATATTTATCTTTCTCCCATTGGTCTATGTAGGGTAGAACTTCTTTTGTCAAAAATTTAGATAAACTTTCTTTGATTAGCTCATGTTGAGCTGTTTCTTTTGTAGCCATAAAATCTATATTTTAACGTTGCAAAATTACTAATTCTTTATGAATTTACCAACATATGAAAAATCTTTTTTAAATAGTTTTATAATGTATATACCTTCAACTATATCCTCTAACTTTATGATATCGTTATTCACCAGACCTGCCTGTAAAATCCTGCCTTGTAAATCAACAATTTGAAATTTTAAATTATTGTTATTCAATGAATTTACATAAAGTACATCTCCTTGAGTAGGATTAGGATAAATTACCAAATGCTCTGTATGTTCTGTTAAATTGGTACTGAAAGAGGTAGTAGTATAATTAAAAGGGGCAGAAGTAGCGGTGCAACCATTAGCATCTGTAATTTGAACGGTATAATTTCCATTTTGTGTTGGTGTATAAGTTTGTTGGGTAGCTCCTGGAATAGGATTACCATTCAAAAACCATTGATAGGAAACGGCGCTGCTGGCTTGTAAAATATTTCCATTTAAAGTAATGGTTGGAGTTTGGGCGGAATGGACTGTTACAGTTACACTTTTTCGGCTGGAAGTACAGGTATTAAGCACTGTTTCCACGTAGTAAGTAGTATTATTATTGAGATTTGGAGTAGAATAAGAGTTTCCTGTAAAAATAGGGGTACCACCATTAGCTTGAGAGTACCAAAGGAAAGTTGCATTGGCTGGGTCAGTAGCGTTTAATATAGCGGAATTTCCTGCACATATACTAACGGGGTTAACTGTGGGTTGGGCAGGCTGAAACATACTAGGATTACCAATTTGTTGATGTGCGGTAATATTTTGATTAGTAATATAAGCTTGAAGGGTATCTTTAAATTGTTGCCAAGAGGCACATCTTTCTTTCAAGAAAAATTCTAACCAATGCTCTGCTACACGTATGGTACGGGTATTTTGTTCTTGTCGTGAAATAAAGGGACCATACCCCGAACAACTTAATCCTTCTGCAGAGAAACAAGTTAATGCTCCACTACTAGTAAAATTACAATGTGATGCACCTTTTAGTTCTATGTAATATTTAACAGTAGAAGCGAGGCTATCAAAGATAGGAATTTGATGCTGGTTAGGGGGGGTTACGCAATCTTCTTCTCCTGCAATACTTAGAACAGGGCAAGTAACTTGTTTAGCGGCGGATTTTGCGGAGGGATTGGTTTCTGCGGCGGCTAGCGAAACAATCGTGGTGAATACATTATTTCCAGAAGCGGCTAAATAAGTAGAACCTCCTCCCATGGAATGTCCCATTACAGCAGATTTATTTTTTACTTTTCCGTAAAAAGGCGAGGAAGCGATAGTATTTTGTTGTTGTATCCACTGTGCCAAGAACTTCAAATCTCCACCAAAATTAGCATGGTTAGGGCTGATGTTTCCTTCCGTTCTCGGGAAAATACAAATATAACCTCTTGGAACAAAGTATTCCCATAGGTAATTATAAGCGTCCCAACGGATAGTAAAGCCATGACCAAAAACAATTACAGGAAATTGTCCATTAGCAACCGGAACATTATCACCTGCAGTATTTGCAGGATAGTAAATTTCAGTATCTTGTATTACCCGATTGTTTCTTGATGAATCCACAGGACTCGTTGTTCGATGCCCAATTTGAAAGGATTGAGCAAGTAATCCTAAATTGATAAATGATACGACAAATACGAATAATTCTTTCATAAAATTGGAAATTTTACAGCAATATTATTGAAAAAAACTTTTTAAAATCAAATAGTTTTTTAAAGTTTAACATTTTTTTGTTATTTCCAAAATGTAACAACCTTATTTTCAATAAAGTATTTACAATGTTTTAAAAAAAATTTTGTGAAGCGAATTGCTTTTTGTAGGATAGTTTTCATTCAAAAAGAAAAATTTTTAATTTTGCGGTTATGGCACGCATATTAACAGGAATACAAAGTTCGGGAAAGCCACATTTAGGAAATATCATAGGGGCCATACAACCCGCGTTAAGGTTGTCAGCTCAATCAAATGAACCATCATTTTTTTTTATTGCCGATTTACATACGTTAACTTCTAGTCGTGATGCAAAAAAAAATAAAGAAAATACCTTGCAAATTGCAATAGCGTGGTTAGCTTGTGGTTTAGATACAAATAAAGATGTTTTTTATTTGCAATCCGATGTTACAGAAGTGTGTGAATTAGCCTGGATATTGAGTTGTTTTACACCGTTTCCGATGCTTGCAAATGCACATTCTTTTAAAGATAAATCCGAAAATTTGTCTATGGTAAGTGCAGGTCTTTTTACTTATCCTGTTCTTATGGCGGCAGATATTTTATTGTATGATGCCAATATAGTGCCTGTTGGTAAAGACCAAAAACAACACCTTGAAATGACGAGAGATATTGCGGCGGCTTTTAATAAACAATTAGGAGAAACTTTTGTTTTACCGGAACCTTTTATTCAAAAAGAAATTATGACAATACCAGGTACAGACGGGCGGAAAATGAGTAAATCTTATAATAACTACATCAATATTTTTGATGAAGAAAAGTTGTTAAAAAAAGCGGTAATGTCTATTGTTACAGATTCAACACCCTTAGAACAACCTAAAAATCCTGATACTTGTAATGTTTTTGCTTTATACAAACTTTTGGCTAAGCCTGAACAAACTCAAGATTTAAAAGAAAAATATTTGGAAGGCAATTTTGGTTATGGTCAGGCTAAAACTATGCTCTTTGAGCTAATCTTAGAAGTCTTTAAAAAAGAAAGAGAATCCTACGATTATTTAATTAAAAATCAAGATTTTGTACAAGAAGAATTAAAAAAAGGTGCCAGCAAAGCAAAAGAGGTAAGTTCTAAAGTACTAAAAAGAGTACGCCAAAAGTTAGGGTTAAGGGTATGATTTTTTATGAAACGAATTTGCGTTCTTTTTTTTCATTTAATTGTTTTTTTTATTTCATACGCTCAACAATTGCCTTATATTCAGAGATTTCAAAATATACCAGAGTTTGAGTCAACAACAGACCCTATCGTAAAAACGATTATACAAGCAAATGATGGAGTCGTATATTTGGGTAAAAGGTCTGGGCTGTATAGTTTTAATGGTACTTTGTGGGAAAAAATTTATTCTACAAATAAAGAAGAATTATCCGATGTTCATTTACTGGAGAAAGATACAGAGGGCATTATTTGGGTAGTTTCTAAATCAGGAATAGGCTACCTAAAAAAAAATCCTAATGGTATCGATTCAGTTTATATTTTTCGTTTAAAAAATGATACAATCTTCAGAGATGCAGAACCGAAAAAACTTGTTTTCAGTGAAAAAAGATTATTCGTATTAACCTCTAACAATCAAGTTTTATCTATACCTTTTCAAACCCAAAATAATCAAATTCAATTAAGCGAACCTAAGTTTTTTGATAAACTCAAATTTACTCATCTTTTTAAGTTAGGAAAAAGAATTTTTTTTTATCAGAACGATAAAGGGCTTTTAGAATATGTAAATAATCAGTTTAATGTGGTAAAATCGTTTGAGCCTTTTTTTTCAAAAACCAATGAATTAAAGGCATTCATTCAATTTAATCCCTATCGGGGGCTACTTTGTATGGATAAGAATTATTTCTGGTTTGATGGAGAAAACTTGAAGGAAATTTCGTTAGAAAATCCTAAACTACTGTCAAGTGGTATACTTACAGGCATACGCTATGACAATAATTCTATAGTCATAGCTACTTTTTATGAGGGATGTTTAATTTATGATATTCAGTCAGGTAATCTTATCAAACAATTAAATACCAAAAATGGTTACAATGAGGGAGAAATTTTTTCTTTGATGGTGGATAAAGAGCGAGGTATTTGGATTGGAGGCAAGAATGGTTTAGTACGTGCTATTTTTAAAGATTATTTACAAGATTATCAAAATCTTAATCAAATCGGTGAAAATGTCAATGATGTATACGCTTTCGGTAAAAATGTTCTTTTTGCAACGAATAATGGTCTTTTTTTAGTAGAAAATAATTTTAAAGGAGAAATTACGAGTATAGAGCAGATACCTATGCTCAAGGATATTGTTTGTCATCAAATAGATACCTTCGATTATGAAGAATCCGAAGATTTAGACCATTCGCTACTGATAGCAACAAATCAAGGTCTATTTGAATATCAGATTGATAAAAAGAAAGTAATTCCTATTTTATCTGAACCCGTTCAAAAAATACTACCATTATCTTACGATTATGCTTTAATTGTTTCTTCTTTTGAAGTTAAGCTGATAGAAAAAGAGGAAGGAAAATGGAAAAAACCCATTCATTTTACAGAATCCTCTGGTATAATTAATTCCATAACAGCAAATCAAGAAGAAAATCAAATATGGCTAGGTACAGATAAAGGAGTCATTGTTTTAGAAGTAGATGAAGAGTTTCAAAAGAAAAAAAAATTAGGTTCCTCTTTATCTAGATATGGTAAAAACGAAGTAAAAAAAATTTTGGGTAAACCATATGCCATCAATAAGAGTGGTGCATTTTTCTTAAATTATCAAAATCATAAACTTGAAAAAGATACTTCACTCAGTAAATACATCAATGACAGAACCAGGTTCACAGAATGGATGGATAAAATAATTGTTTACCACAAAAATGAATATCTCATCATCAGAAAAGATAGTAATGAACTAAAAATTGATACGCTTTATCTTTTAGCCAACATTGCTCCTAATCCTTATCAAATTATTACTGATAATGACAGACAAATTTTTATTTTTACAAAAGATAATGTAATTCGCTATAATATCAATATTTACAAGCAATTTCAAAAGTTTTATGCTAAAACTGATAGTACCCATCAAACTATTATCTATAAATTACTCATCAACGATATACCCATTTCATTGACTCAAGATATACCCACTTTTGATGTAATTCATCACCTTGAACTATATTTTGGCGGAGAGAACTTCAATAATTGTGGTGTTTTTTTGTTTCAGTATTATATTGAGGGAATTAACGAGAATTGGTCAGAATGGAAACGAGATAAAAAGTTAGTTTTAAATGGTTTAACCTACGGTAATTACACTATACATATACGAATCAAAGATGATTTAGGAAGAGTATGGAAAGAAGCAACTTATAGTTTTAATATCCAGAAACCTTGGTATTTAACTATTTATGCTATTTTTTTCTACATAATTGCGGGGATAGTATTGGTTTATTTGATTGTTAAAATGTATAGTGCTAATTTAGAGCGAATTATAAAAGAAAGGACTATAGATTTAGAAAATCAGAAAAAAATAGCTATCCGAGAAAGAGAATTCGCAGAAGAACAAAAGAAAATTGCAGAAGAAAAAAATAATTTGTTAATACAAGCTAATGAAGAACTCAAAGTTTCTATCGAAACTATACAAAACCAACAAGAACAATTGATTAGGCAAGAGAAAATGGCAACGCTCGGTCAATTAGTTGCCAATACTGCTCATGAACTAAATACGCCCATTGGTGCAATCCTTAATTCTATTCGCAATATTGAAAATTCACTTCCCGATACATTTCATCAATTGCCCCATTTATTACAAAAATTAAATCCCTCTGAACAAGAAATATTCTTTGAATATTCAGTCAAAGCTATACTGGATAAAAAAAATTTATCTACCCAAGAAGAACGTCATTTAAGAATGAATCTTGAAAATCAACTTTATCAAAACCAGATTCCCTTTGCTGATGAAATCGCTGATAAACTGGTAAGTATTGGTCTAACTGATAATTTAGATAAGCTTATACAATGGATTAAAACAAAATCTGAACTTGCTCAAGAAATCATTAACATGATTTATTTGCTGGGTAAAATAGGTACTAATCTAAATGTCATTCGTATTGCCGCAGATAAAACCAAAAAGAAAGTACATGGTTTAAAAGTATACTCCCACTCTCAACCCGATGAACCCTTAACCGAGGTCAATCTCGTAG
This sequence comes from uncultured Bacteroidia bacterium, assembly GCA_938005475.1. Classification (GTDB taxonomy): domain Bacteria; phylum Bacteroidota; class Bacteroidia; order J057; family CALLMJ01; genus CALLMJ01. The sequence goes on from CALLNY010000043.1 coordinate 22,217, forward strand.
AAAATATTGAAACCGTTATTATGGTTTATAGCCATCATTTCAAGCATGATATAGAACTCATCAGAAATTATATTGACCAACCAATTATCAAAGGTTATGCTGATGCTCTCATGCAAGTTTGGACTAATCTCATCTTTAATGCTATTCAAGCCATGGGAGGGAAAGGTAAAATTACTATAACCATCCAAAAAAATAATCACTCTGTTATCACTAAAATTGAAGACAACGGACCTGGCATCCCTATTGATATACAAGACAAGATTTTTCAAGCTTTATTCACCACAAAATCCAAAGGCGAAGGCTCAGGGCTGGGTTTAACTATCGTTCAAAAAATTCTAGAAAAGCATAATGGTAAAATTTCCTTTGAATCAGCTCCCGGTAAAACGGTTTTTATAGTAGAACTACCTCTATAAAATTAAAATAAGTTAAATTTCAACCAAGTTCTTTTAGATGTAAGATTTTTCATTTAACTTTGTGCACCATCAAACTATGAATGAGTAAATTTTTTTACTACTCAATCATTACTATTTTTGTATTTCTATTTTTGGAAGTCTATGTTTACAGCCAAAAAATATATATTTCCAAAGATAGTTATAATTTCTTTGAGCCTGTTGAATTAGTGATTGAATCTACACAACCTCTTGATATTGCAAATCAACAATTTCTAAATCTAAAAGATCTAGATTATATCGGAAATTCGCAGAATTACTCTAAAAACCAACAAAAAAATCTTTATTTTTATTATTTCCTATTCAAAGCTAAAAAGCTAGGCACTATCTACATTGAACCCTTCCAAATTGCTATCCCAAAATCAAAAAATAAAATTCATTTTAAAGGAAAAAAAATTCAAATACTTGATTCTGATAACTTCGCTAAACTTCAAAATTCTAATCAAAACAGAGAAATATGGAAATTAAATCCTAATGATGTTATTTTAGAAATACTATTCAATAAAAATCAAGTTTATGTCGGAGAACAAATTCAACAAACAGTTTGCTTGTTCATTAAAGATAATTTGATAGATAAAATATACTTTGAACCCCAATCCGTACAAAATTTTCTTCAAAATATTAAAAATACTCAATTCTGGGAAGAAAATATTGATACTCTTCCTTATCAAAATATTACTTTTGAATATAAAAATGGAATGCGTTATCAAAAATACATTCTCAATTTGTCTTACTTATATGCTTTCTCTCCTGGAAGTATTCATTACGAACCACTACCTCTCAAAATCAAGAAAAAAAAATATTGGACTAACGAACCCATAGAAAATCCTCTTGAAGATTTAATTGTTTACTCTAATCCGCTAGACCTAAACATCATTCAAGCTCCTATCCCAAACTTGCTCACAGGAAAATTTTATATTCAGTATAAAAAGCTACCCCAGTCTATAAAATTAGGAGACAAAATAGTTTACCAACTTACTATTCAAGGTAATGGAAATTTAAACACTATTACCAATTATAAACCTAAACTCAATAAACCTTGTGAAATTTTTGAGGTTAATCATTCAGTTAAACAATCTCTTCATCAAAATGAATTACTGTACATCTTAAATTTAGAGTACTATATTTTGCCTAATGACACCGGAAATTTTATCCTTTATGAAACTAAAATTCCTTACTATAATACCGTTGACCATAAAAAAGATTTTTTAATTGTACCTAAACATCATTTTTATGTAGAAAATACTGACATTAAACAAGTTGATAATCAAATTACTAATGAATACTATCATAGTAGCCAGACCTTTTCTGGTTGGAATATTTGGGGAATAGCTTCATTACTATCCATAAGTTTTGTATTTTTGTGGTTTCTTTACAAAGAATTAGTAAAATGAATATACAGTTGGCTATTGAAGCTATTTTATTTGCCGCTGAAAAACCTTTAACTTTAAAAGATTTGGAAGCCATATTCCAACACTCTTCCTTAATACACTGTAGAGTACAAAAACAACAAATTGAACAAAACTTAAAACTTATTGAAGAAAAATACCAAAATTTAGACTACCCTGTAATCCTAAAATCTGTAAATGGTGGTTATCAATTATTTACAAAAGCAGAATATTACGATGTAGTAAGAATTGCCACCCTACATAAAGAAAGAAAAAAACTTTCTAAAACAGCACTAGAAACGCTTTCTATTATTGCTTATAAACAACCTATCACAAAGTCCGAAATTGAACATATTAGAGGTGTAAATTCAGATTATGCAATACAAAAATTATTAGAACTTCAGTTAATTGAAATAGCAGGTCGCTCCGATTTACCTGGAAAACCTTTACTTTACAGAACCTCTGATAGTTTCTTTGAATATTTTAAAATAAATTCTATAAATGATTTACCAAAATTAAATGAAATAAATGATAATGAAGAAATCAACACCGAAACGTTCAAAAACTCCATTTCCCCCGAAATCCCTCTCAACTAATCACTCCTTTTCAAATGCTAATAACAAAAAAAAGTCTATTGGACGTAGAATGCCAAACCATCAATCTAATTCTAATATTAAATCTTACTCTGATTCAAAGAATTATAAAAAGGCTTTTAACAAAAAAAATATTCAAGATTTAACTAACAAGCCCAATGAGCAATTAACAGGTGAAGTAAGATTAAATCGTTACATAGCCAATTGTGGGATTTGTTCAAGACGTGAAGCAGATGAACTCATTAAGAAAGGTTTGGTTAAAGTGAACGGAAAAATTGTCACACAACTGGGAACCAAAATTATGGTTGATAAGGATGAGGTAAAGGTTAATGATAAACCAGCTAAATTAGAGCAATTCGTTTATATTTTGTTAAATAAACCCAAAAATTGTATAACTACACTTCAAGACGAAAAAGGAAGAACCACCGTAATGGATTATATCAAAGGAGCTACCCAACAAAGGGTTTATCCCGTTGGTCGTTTAGATAGAAATACAACAGGACTGTTGTTACTCACTAACGATGGAGAGCTTGCCCGTGCCTTATCTCATCCTTCCTGCCAAGTGCCCAAAGTATATTATGCAAAACTCGATAGACCTATTCCCATACAGGATATAGAAAAACTCCTACAAGGAATAAAGTTAGAAGATGGTTTTATTGCCGCAGACCGGGCAGGTTTAGTAGAAGGTACCAAAGATGAAGTCGGAATTGAAATCCATTCAGGGAAAAATCATATCATTAAAAGAATGTTTAAAGCTATTGGTTATCAAGTAGAAAGTTTAGATAGAGTTTCCTATGGTTTTCTAGATAAAAAAGGGCTTAAAAGAGGCACATGGAGATATTTGACAGATAAAGAAGTAGCTTTCCTTAAAATGAATTATTGTAGTAAAAAAATTAACACTCCTAAAACCATAAAGCAAATATTATCCCACAAAAAACCGTTAGATTTTATAGATGAATTTGAAGATTTTGATATCACCGAAGAAGACATCAAGAATATCGACTTTAATCAATGGTTTAATGAACTAAACCAAGATTTTGATGAAACTTCTTTTTCAGAAGATGACCTTTCTTTAAATGAAGAAAATACATTTTGACTTTTAAAATTATGGTATGTTGAGAAAAAAAATCTTGTTAATTTATACAGGCGGAACAGTAGGGATGAGGCAAGATAAAGATGGGGCATTAAAACCTATTGATTTTAATAACATTAAAGAAGAACTACCCGAAATTGAAAAATTATCTTGTGACTTGCACTTTTATAGCTTTGAACAACCACTTGACTCTTCCAACATGACCCCTCAAAATTGGATTGATTTAGCTTGTCTAATCGAAAAGAATTATTATCATTTTGATGGATTTGTTATATTACATGGTTCTGATACTTTATCATACACCGCTTCGGCACTTTCTTTTCTGTTAGAGCACTTACATAAACCCGTTATATTGACTGGTTCCCAACTTTCTTTAGGCATTCTACGCTCTGATGCTCGTGAAAATATCATCGCTGCAATAGAAATTGCTTCTAATCCGCTTTATTCATTACCCGAAGTATGTATTTATTTTGGTTCTAAATTATATCGAGGTAACCGTACTACCAAAATAAGTTCTGAAAGTTTCAATGCTTTTGATTCCCCTAATTACCCAACGCTAGTAAACGTCGGTGTATACATGGATTTTCAACTTAGGCATTGGCTTAAAGCTAATATCGCTAATAATTTAAAAGTACATAAAAAATTATGTCAAGATGTTGGATTATGCAAATATTTTCCGGGTGCACCCTTATACTGGATAGAATCCTTACTTTTAAACCCCAATATAAAAGGTATAGTAATTGAAACTTTTGGTGCAGGAAACCTTCCTAATCACCCTGATTTCTTGAGAATTATAGAAAATGCTATAAAGCAAGGTAAAATTTTAGTAAATATTACTCAATGTTTGAAGGGAAAAGTTATACAAGGTCGTTACGAAACCTCTAAACAACTCCTTAAACTGGGTGTGATTAGTGGACATGATATGACCACTGAAGCCGCTATTACCAAACTTATGTTTGTCCTTGCTCAAGTGGATTCTAATGACGCCGTAAAACTGATTATGCAAACCGATATTCGTGGTGAATTAACTCAACCTTATTAAAGTGTATGAAATACTTTTTTTCATTATTTGTTTTAAGTGTAACCTTATGGAGTTGTAAACCTAATTCTACAAAAGTAAATAATTCTAACAAAATTAATTACGAAGAATTAGGAAATAATATTACAGCCCAATCACAAGGAGCGATTCTAACTAAATTATCAACTGCTATACAGCAGAAAGGTATTGAAAGTGCTATAATTTATTGTAATACCAACATTTCTAATATAATGGACTCTTTATCTCACGTTTATCATTGTAAAATTCGTAGAACTTCCTTGAAATTAAGAAATACAGCTAATTCCCCGAGAAATGATGATGAAGTGATAATGTTACAACAACTTCATGAGAATTATGTAAATCATAAGACAACGCAAGGTAGGGTAGTAGAAAGAGATGGAAAATTTATTTATTATAAGCCCATCATCGTAATGATGAATACTTGTTTAAAATGCCATGGCGAGCCTAACCAAGAAATTTCATCAAATGTATTAAAAAAAATCCAAGAATTATATCCAAACGATCAAGCCACCGGCTTTAAATTGAACGACTTTAGAGGAATGTGGGTAGTAGAATTTGAATAGTAAAAAAGGGTATGTTTTAATTCATACCCCATTATTTAAATGTTCTTTATCAAATGATTATTGGATTATTTATTCATAGAGCCCTCTTGTACTATGGACGTTGTACTATTAATTAGTTGTTTTTTTACCAGCATTTCAAGCTCTTGAAATCTTTTATTCAAATCTTCAATTTCCTTGGATTGCTTATCATTCGTAGCTTTTAAACTTTGATTTTCTAACTTTAAATTTTCAATTTCCTTGTGAAGTTCTTTAATAGCGTTAGTATAAGCAACTAATATAGAATGCATATTGAAATTTAGATAACCATCATCATCAGTGCCTACTGCTTCAGGAAAAATTTTTTGTACATCTTGTGCACTAAAACCAACATTTAAAGTTTCAAGAACTTGGGGTTCAAATTTCCTTTCACCAACATTTTGATAGTAATAGGTAATAGGTTGTAATTGCAAAATATCTTTAAGTCCTTTATTATAAGGACCTTGAATTTTTTTAAGTCTTTCATCAGAGACTACAGTCCATGTATTGGTTCCAGGTTTACGACCTTGATCAAGACCCAATTCAAACAAACCACCAGGAGATACTGTTCCTATTCCTACATTTCCATTTTGAGTTAAGACTAACACTTCACCAACAAATCCGGGGTTACCCCATTCAACAGGAAAGAAACCAAGTCGCCCATCCGTGAAAACACGAGCTCTGTATTCTTGTGTACCACCAGTTCCTCCTCTCCATATCAATCTTGCTCCATCGGTTCCACCTGTATTTAACATTACATTTCCATTGACTTCTAAACGAGCATTGGGCGTTGTGGTCCCTATTCCAACATTCCCTCCTGCTGTTACACGCATTTTTTCTGTTGCGTTTGTCGCAATAATGAAAGGGAAATTACCATAACCATATGCAAAATGACCTATAGATCCTGTACCGAAATCTATAAAACTTCCTGCTGTAGATTGAACTCTTACGTCTTGGTTACCAGGTCCATGCAAATGAAGCTCTTGTACGGGTGTTGCCGTTCCTATTCCAACATTCCCTCCTGCTGTAACCGTTACGCGAGTAGTTGCATTAGTAATTAAACTAAAAGGATGATTACTTCTTGTACCTGCGATACCACCAGCAGGAGCTCCATAAAAACCTGTATTGTGAGACCATAAACCAGAATGTATATTACTTGTAGTGGCTATAATTTTTGAGTGGTTAGCACCGTGAACATTTAAAACTCTATCCCAACCTTCTGAGTTTTCGGGATTAGTGGTTCCAATCCCTACATTCCCTGCATCGGTTATGGTAAGCCTAGGAGTACATAAACCACCAGGATTGCAACCTGTATTATCATAAACCCAAAATTGTAAACCATTACCGTATCCTCCTGTCATATTATAGATTGCCCATTCTAAACCCTGCCCTGCTCC
>CALLNY010000044.1 GCA_938005475.1 uncultured Bacteroidia bacterium
TTTAAGCAAACCGATGAAAAGTTTAAGCAAACCGATGAAAGATTTAAAGAGTTTGAAGAGAAATGGGATAGAATTTTTGAAGAATCCAGAAAAGAATTTCAAAAAAGAGTAGAGGAGAATAGAAGGGAGATTAGGGAAATTAAAGCACTTTTTACCGATGAAATTGGTGAAATTGTGGAGGCACTTGTTGAATCGCCTTTAGTAAAACTATTCAATGAAAGGGGTATACAAGTAAAACAAACCTATCAAAGAGCATTATCTAGAAGAACGGGCAGAGATGTGGAAGTAGATATTATCGCTGAGGATGGTATGGAGGTGATTGTAGTGGAAGTAAAGACTACTTTGAGAAAACGTGATATTGACAAGTTTATAGAAAAATTAAAAATATTCAAAGAAGCATTCCCAAAATATAAAGAGAACCATGTTTACGGTGCAATCGCTTACTTAAATGGTCGTACAGAGCTTACAAAATATGCTTATAAAAAAGGACTTTTTGTCATTAAAGTTATTAATGAAAACGCTAAAATCCTCAATGATGAAAAGTTTAGACCACTAACATTTTAAAAATAATTTTTTCTTAAAAATTTAATTTTCATGTTAGTATCATTTTCTTATAAAATCCTATGAATCATTTAAAAAAAAGACTTAATTTTGGGGCTGTTTATAGATATGTATAAGAAGCACTTCATTTTATATGGTATCATAGCATTTTGCCTATCTAGTTGTAAAGATTTCTTTGGTAAAAAAACAGATTTATCTTTTATTGAAGTACCACAATACGATAACCAATTAGTGGCTTTTATTCCTATTCAGCCAGTTCTCACGAATTTTGTTAGACCTATTGATATTATTGCAGGCTATGACGAATTACTTTACATTGTAGATGAAGGTTCCCATGAGATTATTGCTATGGATCAAAGTGGCAGGATTTTATCTCGTTTTTTTCTGAAGGGTGTCAAAAAAATTGTGCAAGATAGAAAACTCAATTTATTAGCCATAGCAGATTTTGATACCACTATTGGTGGTACTACTTATACTTTATCTGCAATTTATCGAATTCAAATGGACCCTAATGTTTATTCTTTAAATTCCGCTCGTGTTACTAAAAAAATCGTACATCCTTTTTATTTCAGAAGTTCCTTTGCCGCCGCTGATGCCCAAGTAAAACTTAACAGTATTGCGTTATTAGCAGATGACAGTTATTATATTACTCGTACGGGACCTAATAATTCAATTACACAATTTGGTGGACCTAACGATGCCGTAATTTATTTTAATTCTAAAGATGAATACCAATATTACTTGGTGGTGAACACAGAGACTGGGGTTGCTTCTGATTATTTCAAGAAGCCTTTTGCTTTGGTAACTTTGGCTCAACCGCCTCAATCGCCTTTCGTAAATACTTTGCGTGATTTTTATTTTAGTTCGTTAGAAAACAATACTGCTTTAAAAGTTCAACGAATACAAGCTATTACAACGGAAGAGGGTACGGATTATGCTTTGAATACCAATCAGATTTTAGGGGATACCACTAAAGCCGATGGTTTTTTGTATACCGCAAATCGTTTCATTGCCCCAAAAGGTTTAGCTTTTGCTGGGGATGGTACGAACTATTTATTCGTTTCCGATAACCAAAAAGACTCCGTTTACGTATTTACTAATTCAGGATTAGAAGGAGTAAAACCTCCACCAGGGGCAGAAAGCACGAAATTTATTAAAGTTTCCTTCGGGGGAACAGGTACTGCACCCAATCAATTTAAAGAGCCCCTAGGGTTAACTTTTTATCGTAAAATTTTGTATGTCTGTGATGCAGGAAATCAACGTATTTTGAGATTTCGTTTAACCACCGATTTTAATTAAGCTGTGAACCGGAAATTATCTTTTGAGCAATTAAACCGTTTATCCATTGAAGAATACAAAAAAATCGATAAATTCCCCGTTGTAGTAGTTTTAGACAATTTAAGAAGTTTAAACAATGTAGGTTCTTTTTTTAGAACCTGCGACGCATTTCGTGTAGAAAAATTATATCTTACAGGGATAACTGGTTGTCCCCCCAATAAAGAAATATACAAAACTGCACTCGGAGCGGAAAATGCTGTAGCATGGGAATACGTTCAAGAGGTAATCCAAGTAGCACAAAATCTTAAAAATCAAGGATATAAAATTATTTTAGTGGAACAAACCTTGCAATCTATTCCCTTAAAAAATTTTCAACCTACATCAAAGTTAGCATTATTCTTTGGAAACGAAGTTCAAGGTATATCTGAAAGTTTACTATCTTGGGCAGATTTTTGTATTGAAATTCCTCAATATGGAACAAAACATAGTTTGAACGTTGCTGTCACGGGGGGTATTGTGATACATTATGTTATAGAACATTTAATTAAGTAGAATTGCCATGTCAGAAACACATAGTCATAGTCATAAAGTTACAGCGGCGGCTTTATTCGTAACTCTTGGTATTATTTATGGGGATATAGGGACTTCTCCATTGTATGTAATGAGAGCCATTATCGGAGATGGTATTATTAATAGACAACTAATTTTAGGGGCACTATCCTGCATTTTTTGGACATTAACCATTCAGACTACTCTAAAATATGTTTTTCTTACCTTACAAGCCGATAACCATGGTGAGGGTGGGATTTTTGCTTTATATACGTTAGTCAGTGGTACGAAAAGAAATCAGTGGTTAATTTATCCAGCTATGCTCGGCGGTGCTTTGTTGTTAGCGGATGGTTTTATTACACCACCTATTTCCGTCTCTTCCGCAATAGAAGGGCTCCAAATTCTGGATAATTTTAAAGACCTAAACGTTGTTCCCATTGTCATTGGCATACTTACCGCATTATTTTTCATACAACAATTTGGCACCAAAATGGTAGGAAATTTTTTTGGTCCTGTAATGTTTACATGGTTTACGATGCTTGCTGTGTTAGGTATCATCAATTTATCGAACGATTGGTCTGTATTATGGGCTTTCAGTCCTCATTATGCATTAGACTTACTAGTGAATTATCCTGATGGTTTTTGGGTGTTAGGAGCAGTATTTTTGTGTACGACAGGAGCTGAAGGCATTTATTCTGATTTAGGACATTGTGGTAAACAGAATATTCGTATTACATGGGGCTTTGTCAAGATAGCTTTAATTTTAAATTATTTTGGTCAGGGGGCTTGGTTATTATCTAGGGAGGGGCAAACCTTATATAAAAGCCCATTTTATGGAGTTATGCCTGAATGGTTCTTACCGTTTGGTATTACCGTTGCAACCTGTGCCGCTATTGTTGCAAGTCAGGCTTTAATTTCAGGTTCTTTTACCTTGATTAACGAGGCTATGCGTTTAAATCTATGGCCAAAGGTTCGTATCAACTATCCCACTGAAATCATGGGGCAACTTTATATCCCTTCTGTGAACTTAATCTTGTGGTTGGGCTGTATTTCTATCGTTTTTATTTTTGGTAGCTCCGAACACATGGAAGCCGCTTACGGTCTAGCCATCATTACTACTATGATAATGACTACTATTTTACTACTATTTTATCTAAAAAAAAAACATTACTCCCTCTATTTCATTGTAGGGCTTGGAACACTACTTACTATCTCTGAAGGTGCTTTCTTTGTTGCTAACATGAGTAAGTTTGTTAAAGGGGGCTATGTCATGATTTTGATTGCGTTTGCAATTGCTTTCGTTATGTGGGTCATGCACTCTGTCAGAAATATTAAAGACCAATATAATGAATTTGTAAACCTAAAAGATTATTTACAGCAACTCGGGGATTTAAGTAAAGATGAAAGTTTACCAAAGTATGCAAGCCATTTAGTCTATTTAACTGGTGGAAAAACCGACTATGAAGTTGAAAATAAGATTATTTATTCCATATTTCAAAAGCAACCCAAACGTGCAGATATTTATTGGTTTATCCATGTTAATACAGATCCAACGCCCTACAAAATGGAGTATAAAGTTAATATCATGAAGCAGGATGATGTAATTCGTATAGATTTTAATTTAGGTTTCCGAATTGCTCCTCGTATTAACATCTTTTTAAGAAAAGCTATCCAAGATTTAGTCGCTAATAACGAAGTCAATATTGTATCTCGTTATCCTTCGTTAAGAAAGTACAACATTACAGGGGACTTCCGCTTTGTGGTTCTAGATAAATTTTTGTCTAATGATAATGATGAAATGCCTTTCCTGAAGAAGGTGGTACTAAATTTTTATTTTTTGTTACGTAAATTAAGTTTATCAGAGGAACAAGCGTATGGTTTAGATACTTCACAAGTTACCGTAGAAAAAGTTCCTTTGATTGTTAAATATCCCAAAGATATACAACTGAAAAGGGTAGATTCATTCGAATAATGCAGTTTTTAATTGTTGGTTTAGGAAATATCGGAGAGGAATATTCACATACGCGTCATAATATTGGTTTTATGATAGTGGATGCATTGGCAACGCAATTGTCTGTAAGTTTTAAATCTGATAAAAATGCTTATTCTACACAAGCTACTTATAAAGGTCGTAAACTACTAATGCTAAAACCTACTACTTACATGAACTTAAGCGGTAAAGCAGTTCACTATCATTTAATTCAGAATAAAATCCCTATCGAAAATTTACTCGTGATTACAGACGATATTGCTTTACCTTTCGGTACATTAAGATTAAAACCTAAAGGTTCTGATGGTGGGCATAATGGTCTAAAAAATATTCAAGATTTACTACAAACTACCCAATATCCACGATTACGGATAGGAATTGGTTCGGAATTTTCCAAAGGAAAACAAGTGGATTATGTCCTAGGAAAGTTTAGTATGGAAGAACAAAAATATTTACCACAAATTATAGAAGCCAGTATGCAGGCTGTTTTGTCTTTTGTTTTTCACGGAATAAATTTCACTATGAATCATTTTAATAAATCTTTTATTACAACAAAGTAAATTTATTCAAAATTAAGGCTTATTAACAACATGTGTGTACGTATACGTTTAATATTCGTTCCGAAGTTTGTATTTTCGGGAACATAAATATCAGGTAAACCAAAAGAATAAGAAATTTCGGGGCTTAACTTCACACGGTCTCCATAAATATCTACTCCAAAAGCAACTACAACAGAATGGTCATATTTATCAGTTTTTAATATATCGGGGTCATCTTTTACTTTCTTGTCAGAGGAAAGGTTCCAACTGAATTTTCCACCGCCCATGACGTAGACACGGTGGTTTCTCCAAAATTGAGATTTAAATTTTACTAATAAAGGCAAATCTAAGTAAGCGGCTTCTAATCGTCTTAAGAACGAAGAATCCCGAGTCATAAAATAATTAAAATTTCTTTGTTGTAAAGAGACAGAAGGTATAAATCGTAAATCCCACATATCTGCGAGTTTTAGGTTGGTAATCATTCCTAAATTGATACCAGGAATAGGCTTTACTACTATATCTTTGAGACCAGGCTTACGTGGGTTATTTTCTAAATCTCCATAGTCTAAGCGTACCATAGAATAGTTCATTCCCATAGTGAAACCTAAATTAAACATTCGCCAGTCATAATGTTTATTGTTTTGACTGTAGAGTAGAGTAGCTCCGCAGAAAACAAAAAATGCTATTATTTTCTTAATAGGTAAAGTGAGCATATTCCAAACGTTAGGGGTATCCATTTTGTGTTAATAAAATGATTTTTTTTACAAATGTTTAAGAAATCGTTTCCATTAGGAAAGGCTTCAACCGATTTGGGCAGGTATTCGTAGGCGGAGTGGTCTTTTGAGAACCATTTGCCAATAGTGGGCAGGATTTTTTTGAAGTATAAATTAAAAAGTTGTTTCATAGGGAATTGCTTAGGGATAGCAGGTTCTAAAATGGCCACGATTCCACCAGGCTTTAAGATACGATAAATTTCGGATAAACCTTTGTTTAAATTTTCAAAATTACGCACTCCAAAACCAACGGTAATAGCGTCCGCATAATTCTCGGGGAAAGGTAAATTTTCACTATCACCTTTTTGCATGGAAATCAGATTTTCTAATTTTTTATTTTGGATTTTTTGCTTGCCAATTTGTAACATACCATCTGAAATATCTATACCTATGATTTTATCGGGTTTTAATTTAGCCGATTCAATGGCAAAATCTCCCGTACCAGTGGCAATATCAATAATGATTTTAGGTTGAATTTTTCTGATATAACTAACTGCTTTGCGCCGCCATAATATATCCATTCCTAAGCTCAAAAAATGATTTAAAAAATCATACTTGTGGGAGATATTGTCAAACATTTTTTCTACTTGCTCTTTTTTAGAGCCTTGTTCGTTGTAAGGTTTTACAATCATTTCTGACATAATTAGGCAAATTTACAAATTATTTTATTTGATAATTAACCGCAATATCCAGATGAGCGTTCAAAAACTTTCGTTCTTCTTGATTATTATCTTTAAAAAAACCATCTCTGTAAATGGAACGTATACTTTTATGGTAGCGTATTTGAAGTTCTAGTTCGGGGAAGAAATAAAAACTTACGCCTGTATTAGCGCCGTAGTCCCAATTTTGAATATCTTTTGCATTTTCATAGGTTCTGTAAATATCATCTACAACTCCTCCTTCCCCTACAATAATTTTAATGCTATCTTTATCGGAAGCTTTAAGCAGGTAATGTAATTGAGAACCAACCTGAACGACGAACCATTTTTTGATAGCCCAAGAAGCATTTACAGGCAATGTCAGATAGCGTAATTTAAGGTTACCTATAATCCAGGCATTGTAAAAAGTAGGCAACTGTGTTATAGTACTACCAAATCTTACATCTACGATAGTATCTCGGCGGTATTGTTTGGTATAAGGAGAGTTACCACGAGAGTCATAATACAAACCAGTTTCAATATAAATTTTTTTTGAAAGGTGATATTTAGCAAAAAAACCTATTAAAGGACCTATTCCGAGCTCGCCGTCTTCTCCTTTTTCTAATTTATTTGGGATAGGAGCCCCTGCTGTGAGCCCGCTTCGTACTCCAAATTTCCAAGGTTTTTCTAAAGGATTTTCTTGGGCTTGAACAATGTTAACAAGCATTAAGATAAGCACAATATTTTTCATTTTTTAATAATTTTTTGAGTTCTTATCAAGTTAGATTGCTTGTCTTTTATAATTAAGGTATAAATACCGGGTTGTAAAAAATTCCAATGGAAATAATGGGTTGTATTATCTATTGTTTCTGATAATATTTTTTTACTGAGTTCGTCATAGAGTTCTAAATAGAGGGTTTTCATGGAGTTATGTTGGATAGTGAGCAAATCTTGAAAAGGATTAGGGAAGAGGGAAAAATTTTCGTAGAAAGGTTTTTGATTAGAGACGGGATATTCTATGGAAAGGTTATCAATAATGAGTTCAGAGCCTACTTTTCCGCCACCAATTCCCGCATTCACACTAGAAACAAAACGTATCACGATGCTATCAGGGGTTACAAAAGGAAATGCAGAAAAATCTAAATTTATTTCAAAGGCTTTCCAATCGGATTGATTTTCAATGAAAAGTAAAGAATCCACTGCAATAGTATCTCTCTTATTTGAAACTGGATTCCATTTGGATAGATGAACATAAGCAACCCCAGAATCGCCATTCACAGGTGAATATTTATAATAACCTTTTAGTTTACTGATTTTAGTAGTAAAAGGTTTACCTTGAGCTAATTGCTGTTGTTGAAAAGAAAAAGTTCCTGTAACTACCACGCCAGGTATAAAGGTTGTTAGAGCCATAACACTTTTTAAACGAATAGCATAATTACCATGCTGTGCAGGTGTATAAGGGAAAGCCGTAAGATGATTTTCATTTCCAGTAAGTTTTTTTACGTCATTTACAGAAGCCCACCACCCATCGATATCCATATAAGAACTTCCCAGAGGAGGATTAACTTGTTTCCAATTATCAAACGATAAGTTCCATTCCGTTTGAGCAATTCCCAATTTATGGAGTAAACAAATAAATAAAAAACTTAAAACATAAACTTTCATGATAAAAAGACAAAGATACAAGATAAGTTTGAGTTTTGCAATTATAAAGTATCACAATTTAAACAAGTCCCAGATTTGCCCTTTGGGAAAAGGTGCTTCTATTACAATTTTTTCTTTTTTTACGGGGTGGATAAATTCTAACTTTTTTGAGAACAGTAGGATAGATTGGTCGGGAGTGAAATGGGTTTTCCCGTACTTTACATCGCCCACGATAGGGCATCCTATTTTTGCTAATTGGACACGAATTTGGTGGGGTCTACCTGTTAAGGGTTGTACTTTTAATAATGCTCTATTGTTAATTACTTTGATAACTTCATAATCTAAAACCGCTTCTTGGGCATTTTTAGAGGGTTTATTTGAGGCCTTTACAATATTTTTATGGGACTGTTTGGTGAGCCAATGTACTAATCTACCTTTCATTTCCGTGGGTATATTTTCTGTGATGGCATAGTAAATTTTTTGAATTTTTCTTTCACGGAATAGTTCGGACATGCGGGCGGCGGCTTTTGAGGTTTTCGCAAAAATAATAAGTCCACCTACGGGTCTATCTATTCGATGTAACAACGCTAAATAAACATTCCCTGTTTTTTGGTATGTAATCCTTAAATAATCAATGACTTCCTCAAAAATACTGGTTGTACCTTTTTCATCGCTTTGGGATAGTACTCCAAAAGGTTTATTTACTGCAATCAAATGATTATCTTCGTACAAAATCTTTAAATTCATGCTTTGTGATAATATCAAAATTTTACTTTTAAAGTTAAGACTTCTTGATTTCTTCGGATGGTGACAGTGGTTTCATCGCCGGCGTTAAATTTGCTTAGGCATTCCATGTAGCTATACACTTCTTGGGTTTCGCAATCCCCAATTTTAAGGATGATATCTCCGTCTTGGATACCAGCGAGTTGTGCTGGTCTACCTTCTACTACGGATTCTACGTGTAGTCCGTCGCCATAATCTTTGTAGTCAGGCATAATTCCTAGACTTACTTTGTATTTAGCTACTTGTTTCTCGGATTTCATTTTAGTTTTATAGAAGGGGATATTTTTTCTTTCTGCGAGTGCTAAAGTTATATTGTAAATATATTGGGTAATAACTTTCATGCCGTTGAAGTTAATTTTATGGGCATCATCAGAAGGTTTATGATAATCGGTATGAAGCCCTGTAAAGAAAAATAAAACGGGAATATTTTTTTGGTAGAAAGAGGTATGGTCAGAGGGACCTATTCCGCTGGAGTCAAAATTTACATGAAATCCAGCGGGTTTCATTTGTAAAAGTAATTCTTCTAAATTTTCGGAGGTACCTACGCCATGTATATGAAACTTACGTAGGCTATCCAATCTTCCCACCATGTCCATATTGAGCATAAAGACTGGTTTACCGACAAAGTTTTGGTTTTGAACTAAAAAATCGGCAAAGAATTTTGAGCCTTGTAGTCCATCTTCTTCACCTGAAAAAGCGACAAAAATAAAATTAACAGGCTCTTGAATACGGTTTTTTGCGAGTAGTCGAGCCAGTTCTAATAGGGTAGCTGTACCGGAAGCATTGTCATCGGCACCATTATGAATAGCATTTTTTTCATTTGGAGCGGTAGAGTGTCCACGTTCATTATAACCGAGATGGTCATAGTGTGCACCAATGATAATAGTTTTATCGCTTTGATTATTTAGGTAGGCTACTACATTTTTAGCACGAACTAATGGGTCGGTATTGGAAGCCGCTTGGTGAGGGTTTTTCGTGAAACGATATTCAAAAGATTGTTGGAAAGTTTTCATGTTAGGGAATGGTTTAAGACCATAAGAACGAAATTGTTTTTCTATGTATTTAGCCGCTAACGTTTCAGCTTTTGAACCTGCAAGCCTTCCTTCTAATTTATCTGATGCCAGATAGTCAACATGTTTTTTTAAGTTAATTATGTTAGGTAGTTCGTTTTCAGTTAATTCTATCCAATCTGCAATAAACACGTTGGTTTCACGGGGTCTTTGAGGGTTACGGTTAGAAGAAAATACTAATTTTTTACCGTCAGGAGAGAACATGGGAAAGGCATTGAATTCGCTTAGATAAGTAATTTGTTCAAGATTTTTGCCGTCTAAGTCAATCATAAATAATTGGAAGTCATAACCTTTTTGAGAATGGTGGTTAGAAGAGAAGATAATTTTTTTGTTGGAAGGGTGGAAGAAAGGTGCCCAGTTAGCTTTGCCAAGATTAGTAACCTGTTTCATATTGCCACCATCTGCATCACAAACGAAGATTTCCATTTGGGTAGGGGCAACCAGATTTTGAGCTAAAAGCTCTTTGTACTCTTGAATTTCCTGTGGTGTTTTGGGGCGTGAAGCACGGAATACAATTTTTTTACTATCAAAAGAAAAGAAAGCCCCTCCATCGTAACCTAATTCATGGGTGATTTGCTTTACATTAGAGCCGTCTATGTCCATAACATAGAGGTCTAAATCACCATTGCGCATGGAAGTAAAAAGAATTTTTTTTCCATCTGGGGATACCACTGCTTCTGCATCGTAGCCAGGAGTATTCGTTAATTTTTTTACGATATTTCCTTTCAGATCTGCGACATAAATATCAAATTCAGGGTACACCGCCCAAACATATTTCCCTTTATAGGTTTTAGGGGGTTCGGGGCAATTCTCATTAGCTTCGTGTGTAGAAGCAAATAAAATGTGTTTACCATCTGGCATAAAGTAAGAGCAAGTAGTCCTTCCTTTTCCTGTTGAAACTAATTTTAAATCTTTCGGAGAATAGGTTATTTGATTTAAATCTAACCAAAAAATTTGGTCACAATGAACATTTAGCTCGGGATTAGTAACTTGTAATGTTAATTTGGTACCATCTGGGGAGAAATATGCTTCAGCATTGTCACCACCAAAGGTAAGTTGCTTTAAGTTTTTTAAGCGAGTTTCTTGAGCGTTTAAAACTACAAATAGCCCTAAAAGATTAACTAAACTAAAGAGTTTTTTCATAAGGTAATCCCGCAAATTTAGTAAAAATAAAGCTACATATAATAACTTCTACTTAAATATCAAACATATTTGAGAAAGAGGACATCAAGAGATATTACTCTAAATCACTAATTTTTATACCTAACTGTTTCTCTATATCTTCGTCCTTTATTCCCAAAGCACGCATTGTCTCAACAGATTTTTTTAAAGAAAGATTTAACATTTCTGCTCGTTTTTTTTCTTCTTCGGCTCGTTTTTTTTCCTGTTTTAATCGTATTTCTTTTTCTTCTATTGTATTTTTCAAAAGTTGTATTTCTTTATCTAATTCACCATACATTTCATCATAAACCATCTCTAAATACTCTTCATCCTCCATTTTCTCGCGTATTTTTTCATCCGCATTCGCTCTCTCTAAACGCTGATAAATTTTTATCAAATCCTTATC
>CALLNY010000045.1 GCA_938005475.1 uncultured Bacteroidia bacterium
GTATTATCCAATTTTTTAACTTCAAAATCAGCAACAACTTGTTCACCGGGACCATAGCCTCTTTTAGGAAAGTTTAATTTCATGAGAAGGCGTGGGGTCACTATTTTTTGAACTTGGAAGGTTTTTTCATAAGGTTTAAAATCGGGGTCATTTTTTTGCCATTCAGTATAAGCTTTCAAAGTATAAATACCACCGACCATATCCTCAGTAATATCCCAATCACCTTTTGCTACGCCGTCTTTTTGAATAATTTTGTATTCTTTTACAATATTTCCTTTGGGGTCTAAAATTTCTATTTTGAGAATATCCGAAATTTCGGTGGCTTTTAGGTTATCATCATTTCTCAAAAAAATTGAAAACCAAACGGTTTCACCAGGAACATATAAAGGTTGGTTAAGAGTAATATATAATCGTTCACCTTTTTGAGTATTTAAATGTTTTTCAAATTTTTCTACAACGGGTTTAAGCCAAGAAAGATGATTAAACCATTTTTCTACTCTGCTGAATAAATTAAAATAAGCCATGGTTATGTAGGCAATAGGAATGATTAAAAAAAGATACCTTCTCATAAAACTTTGTTTGTTAATGAAAAAAGGTACTACAAAGTAAATGCGAAACTTGATAAATTAGGAAAGTTTAACAAAATAAACTACGTAAAAGTGATTGGATGAGATTTAAAAGTTAATTCCGATTCCAAGACGTAGTTGGATCATTTTAAAAGTAGCGTTATAGATATTTCCTACGTGGTGTTTATGAATAATTTGGGTATTTCTATTGATAAAATCAGCGTAATAGGGTTGAGCTTCGGAATTGGTTGATAGGTTGTGATGGGGTTGTTGGGTCATATCTTCGCCTTTGGTAGGAATCATAAAAGATACTTCACCGCCTAATGTATAGCCTACGTTGAAATCTAAAAATAAAAATTTATATTTATCGAAGAAGATTCTTGAGCCTAATGCGGGAGTAAGATTAAAAGTGTTAGATTTATGAAGAATATCTTGTTCAAGGGCTACGCATTCATCACCGTTTGAGGGGTCATCAATGTATAGATTAGTGGTAAAAGAAGCGCCTCCCATTCTTAACATAGCATAGGGCTCTATACGTTGATGGATAGGGAATTGATATTTCATAGCTAATTGATAGGATACAATCGTACTATTTACATTGACATCTACATTAGCGGTAGAACCATTGGGGAAAGTATAAAGTTGTGGAGTAGTATGGGAGCCATAAATTAAGAAATCTAAATTTCCACCTATCCATAAAGGAATCTTGGTTTTGGGTTTAGCCATCATTTGAAGACTAAATCCATGCCCTTGATGGATGTAATATCCCATGTTACCGCTTGGGATCCCCATTTTATATGCGACAACCATCTCTAATCTTTCATTAGTTTTGAATTCTTGAGCCTTCAAAGTACTAATGATGAATAAAAGGCATAAAACAGAATACTTTTTCATTTTCTTTTAGTTTATTAATTATTATTACGATAAAAAAATCAAAATGTTTCATTTTATCTGGTAGTTTTTGAATATCTATTGTTTAAGTAAATTTTCTTACTCAATTTGTTCGTTTGAATTGTTCCCAAAACGTGATAGCATTATGATAATCTTCCATAGTATCGACTGATAATGAATGGTAAGAGGTTTCTGCAATAAAAATTGATAATCCGTTCTCTAACCAGCGTAATTGTTCTAAACTTTCGGATTGTTCTAACGAAGAGGTAGATAAATTTTTGATTTTTTGGAGAGCTTTTTGAGTGTATCCATAAATTCCAATATGTTTCCAGTAATTATACGTTTGATGCCATAGTTTTTTATCTTGTACGTTTCTAAGATAAGGGATAACGCTTCTTGAAAAGTACAGTGCTCTACCTTGCGTATCCTTCACACATTTTATTACGGAGTCAGCCCATAACTCTTCTGCACAATCAATTTGTTTTACTAATGTAGCTATTTCTGCATGGGGTTTGTCAAAAAAAATTTTTATTAGTTGGTCAATAGATTGTGGATGGATAAAAGGTTCATCTCCTTGAATATTGATAATAAGATTGAAATTAGGTAATTTTTCGGAAACTTCAATTACTCTATCGGTTCCGGAGAGGTGTTTATCGGAGGTCATGATAACGGAACAACCAAAAGCCTGACAAGCATCATAAATTAGCTGATGGTCTGTTGCAACTATGATTTCATGATAAAGATTAGCTTTTTGGGCTTGATGATAAACATGAACAACCATAGGCTTATCACCAATTTTTAGTAATGGCTTGCCCATTAAACGAGAAGAAGCGTAACGTGCTGGAATGACTAGTAAAACTTTCACGGAATTATTTTTTCTTTTTGTTTTTACGCTCTAACTCTCTGCGTTCTCTGCGAGAAAGATGGGCATAGGGGTTTGTTTTACCTGCATTAGCATAAATTTCTTCATATTCATCGAAGATATCGGATTCATCTACTCCGACAGTTCTTTCTTCATGCTGGGTTTTTAATTTTGAGAAGTCATCTCGTTTAGGAGTTTGGGTGGTAGTTTGTTGGGGTTCAGGGTTGGTAGGTTCTGCTTTTAATAGGAAAGACAATACTTGCATATTGATGTGAGTTAAAAGATTTTGGAACAATGCAGAAGATTCCAATTTATACACTAGGAGTGGATCTTTTTGTTCAAATACAGCATTTTGAACGGACTGTCGTAAATCATCCATATTGCGAAGGTGGTCTTTATAGTTTTCATCAATAACTCCAAGAACTACTGTTTTTTCGAAGCTATCCGTAACAATTTTGCCTTGGGTTTCAATGATTTGTCTGATAGGGATAGTTAGCCTAGCGGTTTTAGAGCCATCCGTTAGATGGATTTCCATAGCAATATTTGGAAGGATTTGTAAGAATTGGGGGTCATTTTTTCTTTGCTCATTCATTTGCGTGAAGAAGTGGTTAGCCGCCTCATATACCTCTTTGGATAGGCGGTTCATTTTATCTTGATATTTTTTAGTAACTTGTTGATATAGGTTATCAATGATTTTTTGTACGGGAGTTCTATCTAGGTCTTCGGGTTTTAATTTAAGGTCAATAGAGAAGATTTGGAGTACTTCTAAATTAAGAGAGTCGGAGTCACCAATTTCATAGTAGCGTTTTACGATATTTTCACAAAGCTGTAATCGCATGTATTCTAGGTCAATTTTGATACGGTCACCGAAAAGGGCATTACGACGTTTGCGATAGATATTATCCCTTTGGTAGTTCATGACATCATCATATTCTAGCAAGCGCTTACGCATAGCGAAGTTATTTTCTTCAACTTTTTGTTGAGCTTTAGTGATAGAAGAAGTTATCCAAGGGGATTGAATGACTTCCCCTTCTTTCATGTTAAGCATGGTCATTGCTTTGGCGATACGTTCAGAGCCGAAGAGTCTCATTAGGTCATCTTCAAGGGAGACAAAGAACTGCGAGGAGCCAGGGTCACCTTGTCTACCGGAGCGTCCACGAAGCTGTCTATCGATACGTCGGGATTCGTGTCTTTCAGAGCCGATGATGGCAAGCCCGCCTGCTTCTTTAACGCCAGGGCCAAGTTTGATATCGGTACCACGCCCAGCCATATTAGTAGCAATGGTTACAGCACCAGCCTGCCCCGCTTTTGCTACAATCTCGGCTTCACGTTGGTGATGTTTCGCATTCAAAAGCTCATGTGCAATGTTTCTCTGCTTAAATAATCTACTTAACGTTTCGGAGGTCTCTACTGAGGTAGTACCAATTAGAACGGGTCTACCTTTTGAAATCAAATCAGCAACCTCTTCAATGATAGCATTGTATTTTTCTCGCTTTGTTTTATAAACTTTATCGTCTAGATCTTTACGAATAACAGGTTTGTTTGTGGGGATAGTCACAACATCTAATTTATAGATTTCGTAGAACTCTTTGGCTTCGGTTTCTGCGGTACCTGTCATACCAGCAATTTTATGATACATTCTGAAGAAGTTTTGTAAGGTGATGGTAGCATAGGTTTGGGTAGCGGCTTCAATTTTGACATTTTCTTTTGATTCTACCGCTTGATGTAAACCATCAGACCATCTTCTTCCTGGCATGATACGCCCTGTATTTTCATCAACAATCATTACTTTACCATCCTGAACAATGTAATGTACATCTCTCTCAAATAAAGTATAAGCTTTTAAAAGCTGGTGAATAGAATGTAAACGTTCGGATTTGTCGGAGAATTCTTTGATGATACGTTCTTTTTCGTGGAGTTTTTGTTCATCAGTTAGGTTAGGATTGTTATCTACTTTGGATAGTTCGTGTCCTAAATCAGGTAATACGAAGAGATTAGGGTCTTCTTCTTTAAGGGTTAAGGCGTCACGCCCTTTATCGGTAAGTTCAATTTGGTTATTTTTTTCGTTGATAATAAAGTAGAGTTCATCATCGACGAGATACATTTTTTTTGCGTTGTCTTCAAGGTGGTAATTTTCAGCTTTTTGCATGAGGAGTTTATGTTGGTCATTTTGTAAGAATTTGAGCAAAGCTTTATGTTTAGGAAGTCCTTTGTGTGCGCGATAAATGAAAGTACCTGCTTTGAGTTTGTCAGCATCTTTAAGCCCTTCTACACCATTAGCAAGCATTTTTCGAGCTTGTGCTAAATTTTCATTAACGACTTCTTTTTGTAATTGGACGAGTTTTTCGATTCGCGGTTTAAGAATATCAAATTCATGTTTGTCTCCTTGTGGAACGGGTCCTGCAATAATCAAAGGAGTACGCGCTTCATCAATTAAGATGGAGTCCACTTCGTCAATGATAGCGTAGTGGAGGTCTCTTTGGACGAGGTGTTCGGGATGAGTGACCATGTTATCACGGAGATAATCAAAACCAAATTCGTTATTGGTTCCATAGGTAATATCTGCGAGGTAAGCATTTTTTCTATTTTCGGAGTTAGGCTCGTGAAGGTCTATACAATCTACGGAGAGTTGATGGAATTCAAAGAGGGGTCCGTTCCATTCAGCGTCACGGCGGGCTAGGTAGTCATTTACAGTTACAACATGTACGCCCATACCTGCTAGTGCATTTAGATAAGTGGGAAGAGTAGCTACCAAAGTTTTACCTTCCCCTGTTGCCATCTCTGCTATTTTTCCTTGATGTAAAACGGTACCACCGATTAGCTGAACATCATAATGAATCATGTTCCATTCTACTTCGTTTCCAGCCGCCATCCAGCGATTTTTCCATATAGCTTTTTCTCCCTCTATCACAACATTGGGCTTGCGTGAAGCAATTTTTTTATCCCAATCGGTAGCGGTAACTACTAATTGCTGATTTTCAGTGAATCGTCGGGCTGTTTCTTTAATCACAGCAAAGGCTTTTGGAAGTAATTCCTTCAAAGCCTCTTCAATAGCCTTATTGAGTTCCTTTTTTGCGTTATCTAAATCATTATAAAGTTTTTCTTTTTTATTTATATCCTGTTCATTTTGAGATTGTTGTGCTAAATCCTGTACTTTATTTCTAAGTGTTGTTGTTTTCTGTTGGATAAAGTTTTTAAATTCAGTGGTCTTTTGTCTAAGTTCGTTATCAGAGAGGTTTTTTAACTTAATATATTCATTATTAACTAAATCCACAATTGGGCGAAGCTCCGCCATGTCTTTTTCCGCTTTAGAGCGAAATAACTTTTTAAGAAAACCTAACATTTTTTGTGTTTATCAAACCGCAAAGATAGGAATTTTTGTTTTATTAGCTAATAAAAACCGACTATACAAACTTGAACAAAACGAAAAACTTTTCTTTCTTATGAAAGCCTAACTATGAAGAAATTGTAATAACCTTTTACTAAAAAACTTCAAATATATACCATTTAGAAATGCTTTTTAGATTACTTTTTCAAGATGCTTTCTGCAACAATAAAACCTGTTGTCCAAGCGGCTTGAAAATTAAAACCACCCGTAACAGCGTCAATATTTAAAATCTCACCTGCAAAATATAAATTAGAATACAATTTATGCTCCATTGTTTTAAAGTTAATAGATTTTAAATCCACACCACCTGCTGTTACAAACTCTTCTTTGAAAGTATTTTTTCCGTTAATGGGTACTACCGTATGCGTTAAAATTTCGAAAATTTTGTTTTTTTCATTTTCTTTCAGTTGACCCCATTTTTTAGAGTGGAACTGGGCGTAATCATACAATAAAAATTTCCATAAACGATTAGGGATATCCACAGGGCAAGCATTATGAAGTTCTTTGAAATGATGGTTTTGTATAAACCCATTTAATTGCTCCCAATCCAAACTTTGGTGTGTCCAATCAATAATTAAATCAAAACGGTAGTTCCGATAATACAAAACTCTTGCTGCCCAGGCAGATAAAGCCAACGTTACAGGACCACTACAGCCTTGGTGCGTAATCAAAAAATCCCCGCAGGATTGAATAGGCAAATCTTTAATTTTTAAACATACTTGTTTTACACTAATCCCACTTAAATGGCTCCAAGGATTTACAAATTTAAAAGTAAAAAGAGAAGGAACTGGATCAACTATCGCGATTTTTTTGGAAGTAAGCAAGTTCCAAATTTCTTTTGAACTACCGGTCGTGAGAACTAGGTTACGAGTTTGATAAAGATTTTTATTTGTAGTAACCTGATATAAACTATTCTGATTTTGAAAATCAATCAATGCTTCGGAAAGATGTAAATCTATATTTTGGGAATATTTTAGTAAACAATCTATAATGGATTGGGAGTTATTAGACTTCGGGAAGATGCGTTTGTCTTTCTCAATTTTTAGAGGTACTTGTTTACTTTCGAACCATTGTATAGTATCTGCAGGCTGAAAGCGATAAAAAGGTCCCAGTAACTCTTGATTCCCACGGGGATAAAATTGTATTAGTTCTTTTGGTTCAAAACAAGCATGCGTAACATTACATCTTCCACCACCAGAGATTTTTACTTTTTGTAGTACTTGTTTACTTTTTTCTAGTAAAAGGATTTTAAAGTTTTGAGATTTAGATAGTAAGTTTGCCGCTACAAAAAATCCTGCCGCTCCACCTCCCACAATGATTACATCATAAACTTTCATTTATTTTGGAACGAAATGCAAAAATCAGGATTTATTTCTAATTTTGTGTCATGAATTGGAAATATTTAGTGGGTATAGGTTTAGGGGTCGGTTTATTATATTTTGCGTTTAAAGATATGGACTTTAACGTCCTAAAACAAAATTTAGTTAATGGAAATTATTTTTGGTTAGTATCAAGTTTAATAGTTTCTTTATGCTCACATTACATAAGAGCGTGGCGATGGAAAATGTTAATTGAAGCGGCAGGAAAAGAAATCAAGATTTTTGATGCGTTTGCCGCAGTTTTAGTGGGATACATGGCTAATGCGGTAGCCCCACGTATGGGGGAAGTGGCACGTTGTACCGTTCTAACCACCAAAACACAAGCATCTTTCGCTACCCTAGCAGGTACTGTCTTTACTGAACGTGCGGTCGATGTCCTTACTTTATTTGTTTTAATTTTGCTTGCTTTTCTACTTGAATACCAAAAATTAGTCCATTATTTTATTCAATATCTGCCTAATTTCTCATGGTTCTACTTGTTAATTTTTTGTTTTTTAGGATTGATAACGCTTATAATTCTCTGGAAAACTCAGCATCATTGGAAAAAAATCAATTTTTTAAATAAAATCTACGAATTTGCGAGTACTACCTTTACTGCGGCATTAAGTATTAGAAATCTGAAAAGTCCTATTTTATTTTTAGTTTGCACAGCACTGATATGGTTTTTTTATGTTTTATCTACTTATTTAGGTACTCTGATTTTACCAAGCACCGTTTCTATGGGCTTTCAATTAGCCTTTATTGTTACGATAATGGGAGGTATAGGTATGACTATCCCCGTACCTGGTGGGCTTGGTCCCTTTCATAATGCGGTAATATGGACACTAGTAGCCTTTGGTTATCCTAAATCAGATGGAGAAGCACTCGCATTAGTAATCCATACTCCTCAACTCGTTTTACTTGTATTAACAGGAGCCTTAAGTTATTTCTATCTGCTCTCTCAATCTAAATTATCAACCACAGAAAACTAATTCATACTACTTTTATTATTCACCTCCTTTCTTTAAATCTTTGACTTATTAAAACAATTAGCTTTATTATTTAGATAAACTAAACAAAATTTCATTAGAATTTTAAACGAATAAATTCTAAAAGAAAGAACAAAAATGGGCGTTGTAATTTAATTAACGCCCAAGAATACAATAAAAACAAAGAGAAGGCATAATCCTGCCATTAAGAGATTTACTATTTTTAGTAAAGCCCCTTAATGAATTGATAATTTTTCTCGTAAGGATTAGAAACTTTGCTTAATTCCTTATCTTTTATGATTTGCAATATCATAGCGTTGATATCAATCACCATTTTGGCAATGAACGCTATTAAACCTAAAATAATTACTACTAATGTCCCTATCATATTTTTAAATGTTTAATTTTTTACTGATAAAATATATTTTGAAAGTTCGTTTAGTTCTTCTTCGGAGAGTTGCGGGAAACCGGGCATTTGTGGGTAGTCAGGTCTTTTTTTGCCGGGTGCTTTAATCCAATTTTTAAGTCCATCTACATTGTTAGCATAAATAGAACTCATTTCAGTAACGGGAGGTCCTACCAATTTCTCTTTAGGTTTATGACAAGCGGCGCAGTATTGATTAAAAATTGCTGCTCCTTTGGCATATTCACCGAGTGATTCATCCACTTGCAATTCGGGTTTTTCTTCTGTTGGATTTTCTCGCGCTTCTTTACTTAATTTCTGAAATTCTGCGGTATGAAAAGCTACTAATTCTTGATGTTTGTATAATGAATTATGTCTATACATTTGGCGGCTACCACCATAGAACACCATGAAAGCCAATACAGAAAATATTATTTTTTTTAGGTGTGTATCTATTTTATCTGCTTCACTTATGAGGGATTGGTAGGAAAACCATAAGGCTAAGGCTAAAAAAGACCCAGCACCACCCATCACCGCAATTACACTATACGAAATTCCTTTGGAAGGTAGAGTAAATAGTACTATCAAACCAAATAAAATTTGAAGGCTCAATCCCAATATACCAATGGAATAACCTATTTTTTTAAGTTCATACCGAGTAAAAGAACTGTAAATCTGTTCTACGGGATAGTTTTTTCTACTGTTGTACCAAACAATAAAAATTCCTGTAACTGCAATACAAGCACCTATGAACTCAAAATATCGTGGTAATACATTGGGTAACATCAAAGCACTTAAAAAACCTTGTACTTCTGCCCATTTTTCTGGGAACATCATCAAATTTACATTAGTAAGAAAAATCAAAGGTATAAACAAAAATATTGCTACAGCACTGGCTATAATCCCTATATGCAGTTGTTTATTCTTTTCCAGACTATCCCATGTATATTTATGGAGGTATGTCAAAAGAAAAGCAATAGTTACCAAAGGAATAATCATAATCCAAGCAAAGCCAGTAAGTGCATTGGCAGAGTAGAAGTAAATAGTGTATAGAGTGTTGATACTCAGTAACGGAGCAACTCCTAAAACTACAGCAATACTCTTATTAACGGTAATTGTTTTTGCAACCTCATGAGCAAAAGTATCGTAATCTTTATTTTTTAAGCCCTTAATTTGAGCCCATAACGTAACTAAACTTCCGCCTACCATCAAGTTGATGAAGATGATATGCAATAAGAAAGATATTACCAATAATATAACCAAAAGCCATTCAGGTAATGGTAAAGGTAAAGGTATATCTTTCGGTATTGGAATATTGACTTGCAGTAACATAATACTTATTTATTTTTGGGTTAATTGTTTTTCTTGTTCTTTTTTGGCTTTTTCCATTTTTTCTGCAATTAGAGACGCATTATTTTTAGGATTGACCTTTATTCCAGTAGTTTGGACTCCCTCTAAACTTTCACCTGTCTGTTGTATATTCTTGATATAAGCAACTAATGCGTCCAATTCTTTTTTATTACCGGGGAAGGGTGGCATATAAGTTCTACCATTGTGCATATTAGGGATGTAAGCTTTCATAGAATTTTCGTCTAAAGGTTTTCCAAAGCCATACATTCGCTCAAAAACATATACAATGGAATTGACACCGTTCGGGTTAGCGGTATGGCATCGGCTACAAGTATTCATAAAAATATCTCTACCTGCAAGAATTTTATTTTCTTCGGTGATTTCTGTAACGGAGGTGTAAGTCATGTAAGGTAAGATACCATCTTTTTTGTATAGGGGATAATCTTCTTTTCTTAAAAGGTTGGAGTACATATAATTACCGATAACGTATGGTTTACGGATAAATTCTCTTACTCTTTCAAAAATTCCTAAAAAACCGAATACAAAAAGGCAAGGGATTACTACATGAGCGAAGCGGATTTGTTGAGGTTTTATCCATGCGAACAATGCTAAAATAACGGATAAAAAGGCGGCACCAACAATAAAGTATTTCAGCAAGTCGTAATATTGCGCGAATTCTATACTACCTACTGCGGTTGCCATGTTGGCTTTCATTGCTTCCGGCATAACATTCCAATAATAAATAGCCCCGAGGATAGATAAGGGTAACCACCCTAATATCCATTGCCCCGCATATTTTATAGCTTTATTTCTCATTTCACTGTCTTTGGAAGTAAAAAGGGTAGTAAGTAGCATTCCTACCACTCCTGCTACGAGCATAGCTGTTGGTGTTCTAAATAATAATTGTGGTAAATAAATAGGATTAGTCACTCCATTGATTAAGCTATGTTGATTATTCCAGTTTCCGGGGTCCATCATAAAACCTAAAATAGCAACTATAATAGCCATTGTTATCCATGAGAAAATGGATAAATACCAACCGAATTTAATATGTTTTAACTTGGATTTGAGCGATACATTAGAGTTTTTCCATGTAAGAAAGTAAATTAGAATTAAAATTACTTCCGTAACAAAGACTATCCATTCTATAAACCAAGCTAAATAGAAAACCCGAATGAGACTACCAATAGAGGCAGGGCTTATCAAAGCGGCAGAGAACCATATTCCTACTCCCGACATAGCTCCTATGGTTGTTGTGATAATGAAGGCTACTTTCATTTTTTGGTAAATAAAATTATCCCATTCAAGGTCTGTAACTTGGTCTTTACTCGCGTTCTTAACGCCTTTTTGTTCTAACCATACAATATAAGGTATAAAACCCACTGCTAAAGAGTGATTAATAAAAACATGCAAAATGGCTATAATCGCTATTAAAACGCGGTCATTAAGCCAATCTAAATGAAACATCGGAAAGTCCATAACTTTAAGATTTTTGAAATACAAATATCGTAATGGAGAAACCTCAACGCCAAGAAAGAACAAAGCAGGAAACTTTGTTTTTCGTTCCTGCTTCATTCTATTACAAGGATGACCGTTTTTACTTTTATGCTTCTTTATTTAGAAATTCGTTTCTAAAATTACACTTTTTAGCATGATTGTTACTGCTTCATGAAAGGTTTTACAACTTTTTTATCTCCAATTTGAACACCAATAAAATAACTACCTGCTGGAAGATGGTGAATAGGAATTTCCTTTACAGCTTGTTGAGAAGTAAAGACTACTTTACCTATGGGGTCATAAATTATGATTTGGTCAATTGAAGTATTTTGTGGGAAATGCAGGTAGATTTTGTCAGAAGCGGGATTAGGATAAAGAGTGAATTCAAACGAGATATTACGAATAGAATTTAAATGGGAGAATACAGGAGTGCTCCATAAAGTAACATCACTTTTTTCGTTACCTGTAACGATTTTATTTCCAAGTGGTGACCAAGCCACAGCGAGCACAGCGCCACTATCAGGAACTCCGAAGGTAGAGAGTTCATTTCCTGTGTTTAGGTCCCATATTTTACAGGTTTTATCGGCAGAGCCCGAAACTATTTTGGTGCCATCTGGGGATATATCTATGCTGTTCACATCGCCGGTATGACCACTAATCGTTCTAACTAATGTACCTGTTGTAATATCCCATATTTTGATTTTATCATCCGCAGAAGCAGAAACTACATAATTATTGTTAGGAGTAACTCTAACACAAGTAATATCTCCTGTATGACCTGTACACGTAAATAGTAGTGTTCCTGTGTTTGTCCAAATTTTGACTTTATCATCGCTACCTCCTGTTACAATTTTAGAGCCATCAGGAGAGTAAGCCACTGCGGTAACGTACCCAAAACTTAAATGGGCGTTGATGTCATGAGCTAAAGTTCCACCGGGAAGATTATAAATTTTTAGTTTTCCATTAGAGCATGCTACTGCTATTTTATCATTACTGGGAGATACTGCGGTAGCAAATCCGTATGAAGTACCAGTGTTAATAGTATCCACAATAACAGGACTTGAGCCCGTGTTGTCAAATACAAAGATATTTCCAAACTCTTCAATAGCGGCTATGTAATTTTGGTTAGAGCTAAAAGTTACTCCCATAATACACATATAATCATGCCCGACGGTGTAATCCCATTCTAAATTAGAGGATACCACATCAAACATACGTATAGAAGCAGGATGGCAACTAGTACCGCTTAATACTTTTTGCCCGTCTGCTCTGAACGCTACTCCATTTACTTGATTGTTCAACGGATTGCCTTTTTTA
>CALLNY010000046.1 GCA_938005475.1 uncultured Bacteroidia bacterium
AAGCGTAGTATCATTCGTAACACAAATGACTAGGGGATTAGGATTCACTACCATCACAATCACATCAGAGGTATCAGGATTATTTGAAACACAACTCAATGAAGAGTTTACGATACATCTCACAATATCACCGTTGCTTGGCGTATAACTAAATAAGGGAGAATTCGTTCCTTGATTTATACCGTTTACCTGCCATTGATAAGTAGGTGTACCACCATTGTTTACGGTAGCAGTATATTGCACGGTTGTACCTGCACAAACGGTCGTATCGTTAGCTTCAATATTCACTGAAACAGGCAACGGAGTATTGATTTGTACCGTTATTGCATTAGAGGTGACTGTACTTTGTGTTACACAAGCATCATTAGAGGTTAGTTGCACGGTTACTACATCTCCATTATTTAAAGAGGTAGTACTAAAAGTAGAAGACGTTGCACCAGGCACAGCATTTCCATTGATAAACCATTGATAATCAGGTGTATTAACTACGTTAGAAGGTGTTGCTGTAAAAGTAATATTAGTGCCTTGACAGACCGGAGTATTGGGATTAGCACTGATTACTACCCCCGGCGTGACAGGAGTATTCACCGTAAATTGTATATTATTAGAAAATGCAGGATTTCCGGAAACACAACTTAGACTGGAAGTTAATTGTACACTGATTACATCATTATTAGCTAAAGACGTTGTAGTGTAAGTGGAATTGGTAGCACCCGGAATGGGGTTACCATTTAGTAACCATTGATAAGCAGGAGATGCACCACCATTCATAGGAGTTGCAGTAAAGGTTACACTCTGCCCTGCACATATTGATGTAGGAGTGTTAGCTGTAATATTTACAGAGACTGGAAGCGGTGTATTGACAGTCATAGTTACTTGAGCAGTTGCAGGGTTCGTACAAGTAATAGAGGACTGCATAGTTACGGCTACTACATCTCCATTTTGTAGAGTATTCGTAGTATAAGTAGGAGAATTGGTGCCCACTGCGTTTCCGTTTACCGTCCACGAATAAGAAGGTGAAGCTCCACCATTCGTAGGCGTAGCAGTGAAGGTTACGGAAGTGCCTTGGCAAATCGTGGTTCCTGGGTTCACGCTGATATTCACAGAAGTACTTGTAGTCGGATTTACGGTTATGGTTATAGGTGTGGAAGTTGCGGAAGAACCACATCCTGTTGGTGTTAAAGTAACGGTTACTTGGTCGCCATTATTTAATGAGTTTGTAGCAAAAACATTCGTTGTAGCACCAGTTATAGGGTTCCCATTAACATTCCATTGATAAGTTGCATTCGTATAATTATTAAGTTCCGTAAAAGTAACTGTCTGCCCTGCACAAACCGAAGTACCTGGTGATACCACTACGTTAGGAGTAAAAGTGAAACTGGATTGCACCGTCATCGTTATTACATTGGATGTAGCTGTTGTCGGTGATGCACAAGCCGCACTAGACGTCATGATTACGCGTATCTGGTCTCCATTCGATAAACTATTGGTCGTATAAGTGCTACTCGTTGCGCCTGTAATGTTATTCCCATTCAATTGCCATTGATAGGTTGGTGTGGTACCTCCGTTCATAGGAGTAGCTGTAAATGTTACACTTGTACCAGAACATATTGTTGAACCTGGATTCGCTGTAATAGAAACACTCGGCGTAACATTCGGATTTACCGTCATCGTTATTACATTGGATGTAGCTGTTGTCGGTGATGCACAAGCCGCACTAGACGTCATGATTACGCTTATCTGGTCTCCATTCGATAAACTATTGGTCGTATAAGTGCTACTCGTTGCGCCTGTAATGTTATTTCCATTCAATTGCCATTGATAGGTTGGTGTGGTACCTCCGTTCATAGGAGTAGCTGTAAATGTTACACTTGTACCAGAACATATTGTTGAACCTGGATTCGCTGTAATACTGACAGATGGGGTAACTGAAGAAGTGATAGTAAATGTAAGTTCGTTGGAAAATACAGAACCAGAATTACAAGGTCCTGAAAAAGTTATTATCAAACGAATAATATCACCATGATTGAGGGAAGAAGTAGAATAAGAGGCAGAGGTAGCACCCGTAATATTAGTATATCCTGAACCCGTATTGATTTGCCATTGATAACTCGGAGTAAAGGATAAGCCTGTTATAGATGAAGTAAAATTCACCATTTCACCTGAACATATTGTAGTGCCTGGTGATGCGTTTATGGTAACTGTGGGATTATAAAAAGGTTGAATGGTAATATTTACACCGTTGTCAGAACCAATAGTAGCAGGATTAGAGGAAACTACTCTTACTCTATAACCGGAGCCAGTTGGGGTACTAGCAGGAATAGTACAAGTAATGGTACCTGCATTTGCGGTTGAAGTAAGGGTACCAATCACTGTTGGCGAAGCAAAACTTCCCGAAGCATCGGATAGTTCCACTGAATAAACATTACCAGGATTAAAGGTACCTGTAGAAGTAAAATTTACATTAAAGATTTCTGTTTGACAGAGTACGGTAGAAGAAAGAGGGGAAGTAGTAATAGTATTAGTGGCAGGCGTTGCAACAATTTTAATATCATCAATCATCATGGGAGGATCATCCACATCTGGATTATCATCATTAAACCAACGGAAACCAAAACGGAAGCTCTGCCCTGATACATGACCAAGTGAAGCTAAAGGAATAGAAAATGTTTGCCAAGAAGAAATAGAAGGATTTTTAAAAACGGTGGGGTATTCCTGCCATGGACCTCCATTGATAGAATAAATCAAAGTTGCCCCTACCCCAGGGTTGGGGCCCATAAGTTCTCCCTTACAATACCAATTAAAACTAAAAGTAAAAGGACCTCCCGTCAAAGTAGCTCCTGGTATCGCTGAGGTGAGTACAGCAGTCCTATTCGTATTAGTATTGGAGTTACCACCTTGAAAAACAGGACCAGGAGCACCGAAGAGAAAACCACATAAAAAATTCGTACAAGTAATATGTAAATAATTACCACCAGAGCCTCCTATTGTAGTGGATTGAGGGTAGGGTCCAATTATTGGATTATAATCGTCATTCACTATCCAAGAATTGGGGTTAGCACCATTTGCAGGTGTAGAACTCGGTAAGTACACTGTACCGGCTTGGTTAAGTGTCCACGCTCCTCCTCCACTTGTAAAATCTTCGCTCCACACTACCTGAGCAAGTATCGGTGTTTTACTTATACAAAATAAAAACAAGAAATAAAAAACGTATCTATTCATATTAAATAATATTTCGACAAAGTTAATAAATTTAGGGGCAAAAATAATGCTTTTAATAACTTTTCAAAAGTATGACTATAAGTTTTTTTTATTTTTTCTTAATCATGTTTTCAGCTAAAATTTTTTTAAATATCTAATTATCAATTTATTAATATACAAAAATCTTACATTATTATTTTGCGAATGGTAAAAAAAAGCACTTGAATTGACTTATTCCTACGAATCATTGGTTTGAAAAAATAAGAAAAATTTGGCATATGCAAAAAAAAACACTATGTTTGCAGTGTCAAAAATTTTATGAAATTACACGAATATCAAGCTAAAGCTATCTTGAAGAGATATGGTATAGAAGTTTCGGAAGGAGTAGTATCAGATAATTTAGAGGAGATTATGGAAAAAAGTAAAAATTTATACCCTAGTTTTACGGGTAATGAAATTTATGTAGTAAAGGCTCAAGTACATGCAGGCGGTAGAGGTAAAGGTGGTGGCGTTAAAATAGCGAAAACCTACGAAGAACTCAAAACTGTCGCTTCCAATATTTTAGGTATGACTTTAGTAACTCCTCAGACAGGTCCAAAAGGAGTAATAGTACGAAAAATTTTGGTGACTCCTGATGCTTTCTATCCTGGTCCCTCTAAACCTAAAGAATACTACCTTTCTATTACGCTAGACAGGCAAATCTCTCGTGATGTAATTATAGCTTCCAGTGAAGGAGGAATGGATATTGAAGAAGTTGCTCAAAAATATCCTGAAAAAATTATCAAAGACCATATTGACCCCGTTGTAGGATTGCGAGATTTTCAAGCTCGTAAAATCGGTTATCAACTTGGTTTTGAAGGTAATTTACTCAAAGAATTTGTAAATTTCTTAAAGAAACTCTACAAAGCTTATCAAGGTGCAGATTGTTCTCTCGTTGAAATCAATCCTATGTTAAAAACCTCCGATGACAAAATCATCGCTCTGGACGCTAAAATGGATATTGAAGACAATGCACTTTTTCGACAAAAAGAATACGAAAGCTGGCGGGATACCTCCGAAGATGAGCCTCTCGAAATTGAAGCTCGTGAACATGGTTTGAACTACATTAAATTAGATGGCAACGTAGGTTGTATGGTGAATGGTGCAGGACTGGCAATGGCAACTATGGACATCATCAAACTTTCTGGGGGAGAGCCAGCTAACTTTTTAGATGTTGGTGGTGGAGCCAACGCTAAAACCGTCGAAGCAGGCTTCCGCATTATCCTCAAAGACCCCAATGTTAAAGCAATCCTAATCAATATCTTTGGTGGAATTGTTCAATGTGACCGTGTTGCTAATGGCGTTGTAGAGGCTTATAAAAATATCGGTAACATACCCGTGCCCATCGTTGTTCGTCTTCAAGGCACCAACGCTGATAAAGCCGCTCAAATCATTAACCAGTCCGGATTAAACGTAGTCTCTGCTATTACCCTTGCCGAAGCCGCTCAAAAAGTAAAACAAGTTTTAAGTTAAGACTCTTAATAATTTTCAATGTAAATCATAATCTGTATAAAACCGGGAATTTTCTCGGTTTTTTTATTCTTTTATCTCTCATACAATTAAAATACTACAATAATAACTTTATAAACAATTTTCTATTTTTGTAACTTCATGAAATACGACAAAATCCCCGAAGAAGAAATCAAAAACCGTGTAGTCAAAGACTACTTTTGGTTTTATGACTGGGCTTCCATCGTCGGTAAAATTGATTTTTGTTTTACTTACCACCAAATGGACATCCCCCTTGAAAAAAAATTTCACATCCTTTGGGCTGATGCCCCAAATGGTAACACCAACCTCTACACCGCTCTCGTCCAACTCATCTTGACCATCGGTAGAGCCAGAACCTTTGATAAAATCCTTACCACCAAATATTTAGGTGCTCATACCCAATTTGGGAACAAGTATGAAAGACCTCACAAAGAAATCTATCGGGACTACATCGTTGAACGTAGAGATTTATTAGTCCCGCAAGTTATTCATAAAAGAAAAGGAAGTTTTTTACTACTCAAATTTGGATTAATTACATTAATCCCCCCTACGCAGAAGCAGGAGATGCTAAACAAAGAACAGGCACAGAAAAAAATAAAGATGGTACTGCAACCCAAAACTCAACGAAAAGTTAGAAGCTATAGCCTTCAAACTAGAACCAAAGTTTATGAATACGGATTTTTAGAATTGTAACCCATGAAAAAAATAACTTTAGTGGTAATATCGGATTTAGTTACCGACCAAAGAGTTCATAAAATCGCTACTACATTATCAAGAAATGGTTATCAGGTTACGGTTATTGGAAGAGAAAAAAAAGATTCTTTAGCACTTCCACAGGGGCTTGATTACGTTGCAAAGCGCTTTCAGTGTTTTTTTCAAAAAGGAAAGCTTTTTTACATAGAATTTCAAATTCGTTTATTTTTTATTTTACTGTTTAAAAATGCTTTCGATATTGTTCATGCGAATGATTTAGATACCTTATTACCTGCTTTTCTAGCTTCTAAATTAAAACGAAAAAAAATTGCTTATGATTCCCATGAATATTTTACACAAACTCCTGAATTGATTCATAGACCTATAACCCGAAAAATTTGGGAAAATTTAGAGAAAATTTTGCTCCCTAAATTAAAATATGCATTGACTGTAAATGATATTTTAGCTCATATCTACTCAGAAAAATACGGAATTCACTTTCAAGCTATTTACAACGTTCCATTTTATCAAGAGACGCCTATTTTACCAAAATACAACAAAATATTGATTTATCAAGGAGCTTTGAACTTAGGTAGAGGCATTGAACTTATGATTGATGCGATGCAATTTCTTCCTAACTGGGAACTTTGGATTATCGGAAATGGAGATATAGAAATAGATTTAAAAGAAAAAGCTAAAAATTATAAAAATATAAAGTTTTTAGGAGTAATACCGCATAAGGTGCTTCGAAATTACACTCTACAAGCTACCCTAGGATTAAGTTTGGAAGAAGACTTAGGAGAAAACTACCGAGTAGCTACTCCCAATAAAGTTTTTGATTATATTCAAGCCATTGTACCAGTCATCGTTTCAGATTTACCTGGCTTAAATTCTATTTTACAAACCTATACCGTTGGAGAAATATTAAAAACTCGTACGCCCGAAGCGTTAGCAACATTGGTTATGAATATGACAGAACCCTCTAAATACTATCAATTACAACAAAATTGTTATGAAGCCGCTAAATTTTATTGTTGGGAAAATCAAGAAAAAATTTTAGTTAATTTTTATAAAAATATATGAACATAAATCATCTAAATCACATAAAATTAAAAAATTATCACTACGAATTGCCTGAAAACAAAATTGCGAAATATCCCGCTCAACCGAGAGATAGCTCTAAATTATTGGTTTACAAAAACTCTCACATCATAGAAGACCGCTTTTTTAATTTAGCATACTATCTACCTGAAAATAGTTTACTCATATTTAATAATACCAAAGTAATTCAAGCAAGATTACTTTTTACCAAAAATACCGGTTCAACCATTGAAATTTTGTTACTAGAACCTTACCAATCAAGCTACGAACAAGTTTTTAATCAAACAAAATCCGTTCAATGGAGATGCATGGTTGGAAATGCAAAGAAATGGAAGTACCATGAAATTCTTACCCTTACTCATGAAAATATTCAATTACAAGCTAAATGGATAAAAAAAACTCGACCAGAGTTAATAATTGAATTATCATGGACACCTCCCCTAAAATTTGAAGATATATTAAGTCATATAGGAAAGATTCCTTTACCACCTTACATGAATAGGACACCAGAAACAAAAGACGCCATAGATTATCAGACCATTTATGCCAAACAACCCGGTGCAGTAGCCGCTCCTACTGCAGGGCTTCATTTCACTGAAAAGGTTTTTCATAATCTCCATCTTCATAAAATACAATGGACCGATGTTACACTTCATGTAGGTGCAGGAACTTTTCAACCTATTAAAGTAGATAATCTGTCTGAACATAACATGCATCAAGAGTTTTGTTATATTTCTTTGAATTCTTTAAAAAAAATATACGAATTTTCAGATAATTTAATAGCAGTCGGAACTACTTCATTAAGAGTTTTGGAATCATTGTATTGGTTAGTCCTGAATAAATTTATGCCTTTTGAACAATGGTATCCCTACCAACACCATGCCTTTCTAAATTACAAAGAAGCACTGATTGAATGTATAAATTTTTTAGAAAAAAAACAAATGAATACGCTTCAATTTCCCACTCAACTTTTTATTGTTCCCGGCTACCCTTTTCAATCTATAAAAGGACTTATTACAAATTTTCACCAACCTGAAAGTACACTCATTCTATTAGTAGCGGCTTGGTTAGGGGAAGAATGGAAGAAAGTTTACGACTATGCTATCAAAAATGATTTCCGTTTTTTAAGCTATGGTGATAGCAGTTTGTTAATAAGATAAAATTACAATCTACTGAGTAAATCTGTTTTCTTATCTTCGTACTCAATTAACGAAATTTTACCATCCATAAATTTTTGATGTAACAAATCGATAGTAGCCATAACCTCATCTCGTAGTTCAAGCCAATTAACCGCTTCTTTAGAATATTGTGAATAATCTTTTTTTTCTACAAGAATCGCGAGATTATTGGCACGAGGGGCATCAATGATAGCATTAAAAACATTTTCTAGTAAAGCGGCGGCTTCTGCATTTTGACATTTGATTATATTAGTAGTAAACCTACCTCCTTGATTTACTTGTATTTGAATAAATTTATCTCGTTTAGAGACTGCTCTAATGTCCTCTAATCTTACCACTTTTCCGTCAAAGTAGCATAAGGTCGGAGTAAAAACCACTGCTCCACTATTAAACAATCCACCATACAAATGAAATGCAATGATATCAGCTGCTTGTATTTTGGAATTTGAAGCCAAGGCTCTACTCAATTTCCCCGCGGGCATATTCGGCTTCACGTAAAACTCTAATTTTTCATCATAGGGAAATTTTCTTTTTATAACCTCAGTAAATTCTTTCATATTTTTATTATTTAATAATTTTTAAACTGATATCTAAACTTTTAAAAGAATGAGTTAATGCACCTGATGAAATAAAATCTACACCTGTCAAAGCTTTTTCCCGAAGATTTTGTTTAGTAATATTACCCGAAGCCTCCACTAAACATTTTCTATTGATGATTGAAACTGCTTCATACATCATTTCAGTAGTCATATTATCTAACATAATAATATCAGGAATACCACTATCGACCGCTAATTTTACTTCTTCTAAGTTACGAGTTTCTACTTCAATTTTTAAATTCAAATTTTTATTTAACAAATATTGCTTTGTTCTACGTAAAGCTTCTAAAATGCCGCCGCAGTAATCAATATGATTATCTTTAATCATGATGAGATCGTAAAGTCCCATTCTGTGGTTCATACCACCACCAATTTTAACCGCCCATTTTTCAAGTAACCTAACACAAGGGGTCGTTTTGCGAGTATCTAGTAATTTACATGGTAAATCTTTGATGAGCTCAGCCATTTGGTGAGTTTGCGTAGCTATTCCACTCATTCTTTGCATACCGTTTAAAACAATTCTTTCTGCTTGTAAAATACTTGCGGCGTTTCCATGCACATAAAAAGGGACATCACCATAATGCACAATATCCCCATCCTGTAATAACACCTCAACATGTAAAGTTTCATCAATGAAATGAAAGACTTTTTTTGCGTACTCCACTCCAGCCAAAACTCCATGGTCTTTTATCAAACATCTCGCTGTAACCTGATAGTTAGAAGTGATAGTAGCTAGGGTGGTATGGTCCCCGTCTTTGATATCTTCAATGAAAGCATTTTGTATAATTTTAGTTAAATCAGGGTGGTTAACAAAATCAATATTCATGATTGAAAAATTTTTTGGTTTAGTTCATAAATTTGGTTAATTAGTTCAGGATCTAATGGTAAAAAATTTTCTTTTTCTTGTAAAAATTGAATAATATTTTCGGTTGCGATGTTACCCGTAAGCTCATTTTTAGCCATCGGGCAACCACCATATCCTTTCCAAGCGCCATCAAATCTTCTACAACCTGCTTGATATGCGGCTTCTAATTTAGATTTCCAGTCATTAGGCAAAGCATGAAAATGAGCACCAAATTCTATTTGAGGATAATTAGGAATAAGTTCTCTGAAAATTTGTATTATATCCGTAGGATTTGCGGAGCCTATTGTATCAGAAAGAGCTAAAATTTTTATACCGATAGTTGCCATTTTATCAGTCCATTTTTTTAGTATATTTAAGTTCCATTCTTCACCATAAGGGTTACCAAAAGCCATTGATAAATACACTACCAGCGTTTGCCCCGCATTTTGTACAATATTTTGTATTTCTTTTAATTGAACCCAAGATTCTTCAATAGTTTTATTGGTATTACGTAATTGAAATTGCTCTGATATAGAAAAAGGAAAACCTTGATAGGTAATTTTCGGAGCAAAGCTGGCGGCTTGTTCAGCACCTTTTATATTGGCTATGATAGCTAATAATTTAGTTTGCGTATTTGAAATATCTAAATTTTGGATTACTTCAGAGGAATCTTTCATTTGCGGTATAGCTTTGGGAGATACGAAACTTACACAATCGAGTGTATCAAAATTTGCTTGGAGAAGAGTTTGGAGATATTGTATTTTAAGTTCAGTAGGTACCCATTGCGTAAGTCCCTGCATAGCGTCTCTTGGACATTCAATAATTTTAGATTTCATTGCGAAATTGCATGTAAGTTTTTTTATTAAAGATGATTTCTTGAATCGCGGGTCCCGTATAACGCATAATTTTAGAAGCACTAACACCTTCAACACCGTAAAGATTAGCAACAATATCACCTGCTTTTGCATGAAAAGCTACCCCCATGATAGCGGCCTGCTTTAAAGAGTATCCCTGTGCAACTAAACCTGCAATAATGCCTGTTAGAACATCACCGGCTCCCGCAGTTGCCATTCCCGAATTACCTGTTCCATTGATATAGGCTTGCCCATCAGATGTAGCCACTATGGTTCCTGCTCCTTTGAGCACTACGATGATATTTTTTTCTTTCGCAAACTGTAATGTATATTCTAATCTTTTGCTCTGTATATCTGCAACTTTCAATAAACGTGACATTTCACCAGGGTGAGGCGTAAGAATAGTGTTTGCGGGCACGTGTTCCCAAAGCTCGGAATGGTCAGCTAAAATATTAATAGCATCAGCATCTAAAATGAGAGGTAGACCACTTCTTTTCACCAAAGACAAGGCTTTAACCATAAAAGCGTAAGTTTCTGAATTATTTCCTAATCCAGGACCAATAGCAACCACAGATTTGCCCTCTAAATACGAAGCAAAAACCTCTGCGGATGGCTCATTTAAGTAAGCAACACTTCCCATACCATAAGAAATAGACATTCCCTCTAAATTTCTACGATGAAAAGCACAAGCAGCCGCAGAAGGAATAAAAGCAGTACTTAATCCAGCTCCACTTTCTATAGAAGCCCTCGTCGCTAATGCTATGGCGCCCGCTTTACCTTTACTTCCTCCTGCTAAATATACATGCCCGTAGTCCCCTTTATGAGTATCTTTACTTCTAGGTTTATACCAAGCCTGCAAAAGCGTTTGCGTAATTAAATGATACTGAATGTCTAATTTTTCAATAACATGCTGATAAATTCCTATATCCACTACCTTCACCTCTCCACAAAAATTAGAAGCTGGAGTTACATAATGACAAACTTTGGGTAAATGCAAAGCAATGGTCAGTTCGCATTTCAAAGGAGGAAAAGTTATACTGCCTGTATCAGGATTGAGCCCTGATGGTAAATCAATAGCTATTACTGAATTCGGAATCGTACGAAATTGATTGATGATGGAATTGATAGGCTCTCTAACTCCATTAGTTCCTGTACCAAGCAAAGCATCTATAATGATGGTATCAGCAACATGTTGATAAATTCTAGAAACAAAAGCATTATCAAAAACATAGAATGGTATTCCAGACTTCTTAATTATCTGAAAATTAATAGCACAATCCCCTTTGTAATGACTGGGGTCTAATGCAAATAAGATTTTTACCATTCTTCCAGCTTTTTGTAAATACCTCGCAACAACCATTCCGTCTCCTCCGTTATTACCAGGACCACATAAAATCAAAAATCTGTGCGTATCAGGATAATAGTTTAGAATAATTTCAGAACTAACCCTACCTGCATTTTCCATTAAAAGCAATGACGGATAGGCATACTCCTCCGCCATAATTCTATCCGCATACTGTATTTGATTCGATAAAGTAATATACATGGATAATCTAAATAAAATTAGATTGTTCAAAAATAAAGAATTTTCAAACAATATAAGAATAAAAATAAAAAAATCAGTTATAAATCTATGCTTTCGCCTATTTTCAGTAAAATAAGTTCCTTACCACTAGAAGAAAAAGTTTTCTTAGCTTCATCATGATTGATTTGAATAAAACCAAAAGTATCGTAATGTAAACCAATTACTTTATTGACTAAAACAAAATCAGCAGCAATAGATGCATCATGAGCATCCATCGTAAAATTAGAACCAATGGGAAATAAAGCAAAATTAAGCGTTGTACGTTTGGGAATGAGTTGCATATCCATGGTTAAAGCAGTATCTCCAGAATAATAAAAGTTACCTTCTTGAGTCTCTACCACAAATCCCACCGGGTTGCCAGCATAAGAACCATCAGGAAAAGAACTGGAATGCACTGCGGATGTTAGTTGCACTGTACCGAAATCAAAAGTTTTTCTGCCTCCCGTGTTCATAGGATGTACGTTCGTTAAACCTTGCTTAGTTGCCCATACATAGATTTCCCATACCCCTACTACCATTGCATTACTTTGTTTTGCTATGGCTACCAAATCAGCTAAATGATCTTCATGACCATGAGAAACCAAAATGTAATCCGGCTTAATCTCATCAACTTTTATATGGCTCGCCAATGGATTAGGACTAATGAATGGGTCAAATAATAATTTTTTACCCATTGCCTCTACCATAAAACAGGAATGCCCATAATATGTAACTTTCATTTTTCAAAAATTTAGCACCACAAATTTGCAATAAAATTTTGAAAGTACAACCATTTAATGGAATTTTTATTGAACTAAAACCCTAATATTTTTGCATATAAAATCACAATAGCTGCAACACAAATACTCAGTAACCCAAAAACAAAATTCGCTCCAGAAGCACCAAAAATTATAGAAAATAATTGTATGCATGCTATTATCAAAATAATAATAGCAGGTAATGCTAAAAAAGTGCCTAGTGCCTTTCTCCAAGTTTTTCCAGCAACTAATGACCCCATCATAGCCCAAAATCCTGAAATGATTGCTATCAATGCTCCAACTAAATATGTTTTATCTACGCCGTTAATGGCCTTTAAAGTGCTTAACATCATAATAAAACTAACTATATATGCAATGAAACACGGTATAAAAAAGAATATCACTGCTATAATCTTACCGAAAGTATTTTCTAATTTATACCTCTTCGTAAAAAAATGAAATAATG
Organism: uncultured Bacteroidia bacterium; assembly: GCA_938005475.1. Classification (GTDB taxonomy): domain Bacteria; phylum Bacteroidota; class Bacteroidia; order J057; family CALLMJ01; genus CALLMJ01. The sequence continues at coordinate 12,789 of CALLNY010000046.1, forward strand.
TCAAAATTTTATTTTTACTATTTGTTAATTGCTTTATTATTTTTCTTTTTACTCTGTAAACCAAATTACTACGCTCATTGTAAGTTGTTTCCTCAATTGTATTAACAGAAGGTACTACTCCAGCTTTTAATTCCCGTAAATAAAAAGAAAAAAACAAAAATAAAAACCCAAATTTAAAAATCTGTTTGATATTATTCATATATTTGATTATGATTAAGCTTTAATTATATTCAGCAAAACTATCAAATTATCTAACGCCATGAAATAATTAGTAAGAATTATTTGAAATTGGGATAAAAAAACTATAACAAACAAATTCACAAAACACTATATTCGCTAAATAATTAGTATATGAGAATGAGGCTACCAAAATTTTTATTAATTATTATCGGACTGATATTGAGTTGTTCTTCGGATAATCAATGGGATTGTATAAAATCTACAGGACAAATTACAACCGAATTTCGCTATACAAAACCGTTCTATAAAATAGAAGTTCATAATAAAACGGAAGTAGAAATTTATATAGACAGTATCAATAAAATTGAAATTACCGCAGGAAAAAATCTAATTCCTAAAATTGAAACAGAACAAAAAGATAGTCTTTTAATTATCAAAAACATGAACCGCTGTAACTTTATGAGAGACCCCCATCATAAAATTATTGTAAAGGTATATCTACCTAAATTAGTATCTATTCATCAACATGGCTATGGAAATATCCTGTTAAAAGATACCATAACTACGGATTCTATTTCTGTGTTCAACGAAGGAAATGGCGATATTCATTTACTAACTCGAACAAAGGTTATTTTAGGTGCTTCTTACGCTGCTGGTGATATATATTTAGACGGTTCTACCGATTTTTTCTATTACCATTTCAATGGTTCTAATTTTCTTTTTGCCAAAAACCTACACATAAAAGAATATGCTTATATCTCAAATTACTCAATCGGTGATGGCTATATTTACTCCACCAAATGGATAGAAGGAGAATTGAGAAGCTCTGGTAATTTGTATTACAAGGGAAATCCGCAAATTTTAGGCTTTAAAATTACAAAAAATGGAAAACTCATTCCTATTGAGTAGATAACTATTTTAGTAGCATCAAAAATTTTAGAACGGAATAAGTATCATTCGGATAAACAGATAAAGTTTTTTTTACCCATTGGATTTTTTCTTCAGGTGATTGAAATTCATCAAGCCATTGTGCATTTTCTTTTTGGTATTGCTCTAACTCTTCTGATGTTGGCAAAGACTCCAAATTAGCTAGCTGACCTATCTCATTACCCGTTAACTGGGGGTGATATTTAATGAAATCCGGTAAACTATCAAAACCTATCCCTAACTTTTGGTTAGGTTTTGGGACCTCAAAAACCGCACCTCCTGATGCCCTACAATAAAAGTCCGCTCCCATCCGGGCAACTAAATCTATTTTGTGAGGGTCTATTTTATATTTTTCATGAGTAACCCTTTGGTCTATGTGTATTTTTAGCACTTTACAAATCACTAAATTACCTGCTCCGCCTTGCGAACCTAACGTTACAATTTGTTCAACTTTACATTCTAATTGAGCAGGTGATTCCTTTACTCTGTAAGGCTTCACAATATCCGAAGGAACAGGCGTAAAACCTGATTTAACAAATTCGTTAATATCTGACGGGTACTCACAAGCCGCTACATTCATTTGTTGCACCATATCGTAACTAACCATGTTAATTACCACTTCCATAGTATCCATTAGATTATAAATTGTATCTTTGTTCTTGCCCGTTCTTCCAGAGCGATTAGGAGAAAAAATCACTATCGGTGGATTACTAGAAAAAACATTAAAAAAACTAAACGGTGCAAGGTTAGAATTGCCTTCATTATCCAATGTAGAAGCAAATGCAATAGGCCTCGGTGCAACTAATCCTAGTAAAGTTTGATGTAAATCAGGAATTTTCAATTCCCTCGGTTCAAAAGAAACAAAAGTCTTTTCCATAACGCAAAATTAGAAAGAATTATTATATGTATAAGATACAATATGTCTTCCTGATTTTAAGTGTAAATCTTAAAAGTATCTTGCCTTAGTACCCCAACATTCAATATCCAATTCCACAGAAAGATAATCCATTTTAAAAGTGACGATTAAAGCAGTAAAGTAACGAAAACTTATAGAGCCTACAAATTTTTTCCTTATAGGTTGCCTATTATTTCTCATTAAAATAAAAATCGTTCTAATCCTAAATTTTGCAAAGCTTGATGTGCAGTATGTTTACACAAGTAAACTTTCGAATTCGTTTGACTATCTTTTATACAACCGATGGGGCTTTAAATGTAGAATTTTATTACCAGCAAAAGCGATATTAGAAGGAAGATGTTTTAATTTCATGGATTAACCCAATGGAAATCACTGAAATGTTGCATAGCCTGGTTAAGTATATTAAGGTATTGATCTATTGGTATTTCTATACAACCAAACTGGGCTAAATGCGCTGTCCAAAATTGAGCATCCCAAAGCATAAAACCATTATTCCTTAAAATTAACCAACAATAATATAGAGCCACTTTATCCATCTCAGGTTTCCTTTTAAACATGGTTTCACCAAAGAAAGCGGATTGATAATGAACTCCATATAAACCTCCAACTAAATTATCTTCAACCCATATTTCAACAGAATGAGCATATCCATGTTTAAACAAATTACAGTAGGATTCTATAATCATATCAGAAATCCATGTACTCTCTCTATCAGCACAAGCCAGAACGACCTCTCGGAATGCAGTATCAATTGTGCATCTATGGGGCTTATTTCTTATCCACTTTAAAACATTTTTTGATATCTTGAAATTTTCTATGGGTATAATACCCCTTCTAAGTGGTTTATACCATTTTACACTTGAATCATACCGTGAATTAGACATTGGAAAAATTCCTGTTCGATAAGCTAAAAGTAACTTTTCAACAGGTATAATAGATATACCCATATCAATGTTTAATTTTCATGAAGAAGAAAATTACGAGTATAATAAATAGAATGAACAAAAGGATTTTAATCCATGAGAGAGGTTTCTCTCCTGATATTTTACCAGTTTGCCCGTTTACTATAACTTGATATACTTTTCCATTGAAACGATATGCCGCAATCCAAATAGGCAATAAAATATGTTTGTAAGTGATATTATATTTGTGGGTATTGATTTCAAGAAAACGATAAGTATCACCTGGAATTTGTTTTGCACAAGCATTACGAATGTAATTATCCATAATTTTATCTGCAATTTCAAAGCCCTTATGAACATCAATTCCATAAAGCTCTGATTCCCAACCTACTAAAATTCTAGGGTCGTAATTGATAAGTTTTTTAAAATCGTAAGGATAAATATCTTGAACCCTACTTTGTGAAATACCTTTTGAACCAATCACAGTTACATCATCAAAAAATTCTTCGTAATAACCAGATACGGGAATCCAACGTATTTTCTGAATTTGGCGAGTTTGAATTTTTCCATTTTCGTCAGTATAAGTTTCGGTTTCATAATAGTAATATCCCGCTTCTGCCCACCACGTGGACTCCGTCATAGCATCGTATGTCCAGAAAGGAACATATACACCATGAAGCTTTTCCAGCGTTGTAACTTTTTTGAGTTTGTTGGGTCTAAACCAACCCGAACCTATCCAACTTTTAAAGGTTTCATAAGCTTTATTTTTTTCAATTTTAAATGGAATTATCCCTTCCGGTTTAATTATCGTTTTATCGTACGCTTCTTCATTTACATGACTTGAACCACAAAATGGACAATCAATTACTACTTGAGTGATATCAACCATCGTAATAGAGCCGCAAGATTTACAATGAAAATTCTTGTGCTCTTTACCCATCCCAGTATCCGCATTCTCTAATACTATATTATCATGATATGACTTCTCAATGATTTTATCGTTTTTTAAAATTAAATCCTCTTCAAAGCCGCAATGCCCACAAACCAATTTCTGTTTTTTGGCACTGTAAATAGCTTCTGCACCACACTGTTTACAAGGATTTTTTACAACACGTTCTATTTTGGGTTTATGTTCCATTTTAACCTAAAAACAAAAATACGATTTTTTTGAAATGAAACTAGAAAAAAATTTTTTTAACTCAATTACTAAATTTTTAAGTTTCATCACCAAAGCTTTATTAAGCGTAATTTCAGTTGATTAACAAAAAAATACCAATACAATAACCTTGTATTCATAGTAACCCATCAATTTAAGCTAAATTATCTTTCACTTTTCAAATTCACCCTATTTTTTAAACTTTCCATATCCTTAGAAAACTGTTGAAACTGATTTTTCAGAGTTTCTATTTCCGCTTTAAGCTCGATATTTTCTTTTGTAAGTTTAACATTTTGTTGAGCTAGTCTATCATTTTCTTGTTTTAGTTCTTGGACAGATTTTACCAAAGGCATAATGAAATCTACATAACGAAGACTATAAACCTCTTTTTCATTTCTAGGGATATCAATACCTGGAAAATTAAATCCACTTTCATTTGCCGCTTTTTCTACATCTTGAGCTAAAAATCCAATAAAACGTTTTTGTTTGATTTCAGAGTGATCAATTTCTTTCAATATACTATCCGGTGTGCCCCAAATTTGATGTAGGATTTCCGGATTTTGTTGATA
>CALLNY010000047.1 GCA_938005475.1 uncultured Bacteroidia bacterium
TATCCATCTTGAAAACCGTAACATAGAACTTCCTTTACTCAAAGAAGGAAATCCTTTCCTTTCCCGTTTTGATTTTAAAGCCATCATTGAAACCGAAAATAACCAACATGAAACCGTACTCATAGAAATACAAAAATACAAAGGTACTAATCCATTAGACCGTTTCCGAACCTATCTCGGAGAAAATTATCTTAAACAAGAAACTTACAAAGATAAGAAAGGAAAGACTATCACAGAAGCCTTGCCCATCATTGCTGTTTACATTTTAGGATACTGTCCTGTTGGATTTAATGTTCCTTATGTCATTGTTCGGAATGAAGCTTATGATGGTGTTTTGGAAGAAAAAATAGCATTAGACAGTGCTTATGTAAAACTGTTGACGCATACGGCTTATTTCATCATTGTGACACCACCGAAGGAATATGAATGGAAGAATACGCCACAGGAAGCGTTAATAAGATTGTTCAGGCAGAAGACAGCAACGAACGAGAGTAATACTACGTATGAATTAGAGGGGGAGCCTGAAATGAATTTAAAGGAGGTGGTGAACTATTTAAGCAGGGGGGCAATGGAGGAAGTGATACTCAAACAGATGAAAGCAGAGGAGGATTACTACAAGGATTTAGAGACTTTGGAGATGGAAAAAAGAGAGTTAGTACAAGAATATGAACATTTATCCCAAGAACATAAGCAATTAAAAATAGTTTTAGAAGAGGAGAAGAAACGGGCTGAAGATGCTAAACAAAAAATCATAGAATTAGCGAAATTGTTAAAGGAATTGAATATGCCTATTCAAGAAATTATCAATAGAACAGGTTTATCCGAGCGGGAAATTCAAAACTTATAATTACATATTCAAGTTTACCTTTTATATAAGTTATATTATTATTTTCCGCATTGGCATTTGCTATGATTAAATTCATGCCAATCAAATTGTTGGAAGTATGAAGGGTTTTCCCAGTAAAAGGGTGTTCTTTTTTTTCCGTTGATTTCGTCTAAAGTCATTGCATCAAATACTCTGCCATTTATGATAGTCATTAAGATTGTCTCGGTATTACGAATATCTTCTAAGGGATTTTTCTCTAATACAATAAAATCAGCGAGTTTACCTTTCCATAAGGACCCAATATAATCTGCCATACCAATATATTTTGCTCCGTTGATGGTAGCACATTTCAAGGCTTCATAGTTGGTCATTCCGCCCTGTTGTAGCATCCATATCTCCCAATGAGCGTCGATTCCTGGCATTTGTCCGTGCCCACCTACTCCAATGTTAACCCCGGCATCCAATAATTTTTTACAGCTTTGAGAAACCAAAATATGTCCATTTTGATATTCTTCATCGGGTATCATGGTACGATGTCTTGCCCGACTATCTACCACGGAGCGGGGTGTAAAATTTAGCAAACGTTTATTTTCCCATACATTTGTTTTCTGATACCAGTAATACTCTCCACTAATTGCACCATATGTAACCACCAAAGTAGGGGCATTAGAAGTTTTGGCATTCTTCCAAATTTGAATTACGTCTTCATAGAGTGGGGCGACAGGAATGTTATGTTCAACACTAGTATGACCATCTAAAATCATTGTAAAATTATGCAAAAAATGAGAGCCTCCTTCGGGATAAACCATGATACCTAATTTTTTGGCTTCCTGAATGACTTGTTGGCGTTGGTCTCTACGAGGTTGATTGTAACTTTTGATAGAAAAAGCGCCCCAATCTTTGGTTTTATTGACATGGAAAAATGCATCTTCCGCACTATTAATTACAGCCTTAAAATCACCGTCAGCACCGTATAAAATGGTTCCCGTTGAGAATACTCTTGGACCTACCATGTTTCCTACCTTAATCATTTCCGATTGGGAGAAAATCATTTCACTATGAGCAGATGGATCATGAATGGTAGTTACTCCGAAAGCTAACTCACTATAATACTGCCAATGCTTCTGTGGACTTAATCCATATCGAAAAGAGCCCGGATGTGCGTGGACATCAATAATTCCCGGCATAATGTATTTTCCTTGTAAATCAAAAACCTGTGCATCTTTGGGAATAGTCACTTCGTTTATTTTCCCTATCGCTTCAATTTGGTTATCTTTTACTACGAGAACGCCGTTTATTATTACTGAAGAGTCCTCCATAGTGATAATGTTCGCATTCTTAAAGACTTTGTATCCTTTGGGAATATAGGGTTTTAAGGTTAAATTGATGGGAACACCTTTTGCGACAGGAGGAGGTAAAGAATCAGGGGAGCCAGGTAAAAATGTAAATTGTTCTTTTAAATCTGCGGTAAAATATTGACCACCATGTACCCAGTGTAATTTTTGGCTATCAAAAGACCAGTGTGGATAAACCCCTGCAGTTTCTGCTACTTTTCGTAAAGGCAAAGCTTTATTATCTGCACTAATCTCTAAATTTTTACCCGTTTTTGGAAAGGGCGTAACATAAACCTTAAACAACTCTGTAAATAACAACCATTGGTTGTCAGGACTAATCGAAAATCTTGTGGTATATTTGGAGTTAGCAATAGTTGCCGTAGTTTTATTTTCTATTGAGTAAGCTTTAAGCTCTTTGTTATCCCCAAATAAACTACCACCGATTTGATACCACAAAGTTTTGCTATCTTTAGAAAATTGAGGAAACTCACCGTCTTCTGAGATACGTGTAGTTTTTTGTGTAGTTAAATCCATGATATAGATGCCGGGCTCTGTACAAAAAACGTACCCTTGGTGGCTGTTCCCTGCTTCTTTCAAATATGCTAATAATTTTCCATCAGGAGATACCGCAACTTGCCGATAGATGGCTTTTTCTTTAGTTATTTTTTGAATATTTTTAGGATTATTCCATTCCAATTTACAAATACTTCCCATAGCGGTATCGTTCCAAGTAACAAAATAGAGCGTTTTACCATCGTAACTGAAAGTAGGTTCAAATTCAAAATCTTGATTTTGAGTTATTCGTTCAGGTTTACCATCAGGTAATGCCTTTTTCCATAAGTATCCTACTGCATTAAAAACAATTTCTTTATCGTTAGGGTGAATTATGGTAGTTCGTATAGCTTTGATTTCTATGTTTTCTGGTAAAGGATTTTGGGGAAAGTAATTAGCGTCTACAATGCGGTGTTCACATTTTGCGGAGAAAGGAATAATTTCAGATTTTCCCGTTGTTACTTCAATTTTACGTATCTTTCCTTTTGCCCAAATGTAAATAAACTTATCGTCAGGAGACCAATTAAAACCTGGATATACACCAAATAAAGCCCAAGCTTCTTGTTGGTCTTTGGATAAGTCGTCGTATAAGGGAGTTTCTAATCCATTTTCTAAATCCTTGATATACAATACAGTTTTTTCACGTACTCGCTTTACGAAGGCTAATTTTTTTCCATTTCTACTGATTTGTGGTCTTACTGCACCACCGTTGCTGGAGATTATAGTTTCATTTGTTCCTTTTTCTATGTTGTAACGTTTGATAGCATAAATGAGTTTGTTGGGGTCTTTATTATATTGGAAATAACCACCGGGATAAATATCCTCACTGTAATAAATATATTTACCGTCTGGTGAGACTGAGGGTTCATTAAGGTCTTGTTGTTCATTTTTTTTGATAGTCAATTGGATACCGGAGCCTCCGGCAATATGATAAAGCCAAAGTTCACCAGCACCAGCAGAGCGTCGGGAAGTAAAATGTTTTCTTGCCACAATGTATTGCCCATCAGGCATCCAACAAGGGTTATTCAATAAACGGAAATCCTCTTTGGTTACAGGTTTTGCATCGCTACCGTCACGGTTCATAATCCATAGGTTGTCTCCACCACCCGCATCAGAAGTAAAAGCTATTTTTTTTCCATCAGGACTAAATCGGGGTTGCACTTCTAGGGCATGTCCTTTTCTTAACACTTGAGCTTCACCACCATTAATAGGCATAATATAAATATCACCTAATAAATCAAAAGCGATTTCTTTGCCATCAGGGCTTACATCTAAATTCATCCAGGTTCCTTCTGAAACCGTAAAATTTATTAGTTTTCCTTGTTTGCCAAACTCGTTTACATCCCATTTAGTTTTTTCTTGTGCATAGATACACGTAAAAAAAATTATTGTCAATGAAACCCAAAATAACTTCTTCATATTAAAAAGTTACAAAATTACATATAAAAGTTTATTATAAGAAAGGATTTCATAATCCAAACTTTTCTTTAAACATAACGGACTGCCTTCGGGATACTTCTACTTTAAGATTGCCCGTCAAAAAAAAGACCAAAGTATTACTAAAATAAGGGTCTACTCTTTCAATGTATTGAATGTTAATCAATTCTTGTCTGTTTGCTCTAAAAAAATATTGAGGGTCCAGTTTTAAAGCTAAGGAATTTAAAGAGCGATGAATTAAAGCTTGTTGGTCTTTAAAGTAAATTCTTGCATAATTTCCCTCGGAGACAATACGCTTAATATCTGATACTTTAATAAAAAAACATTTATCATTATCTCGAACAAATACTCTGTCTTGAATACTAAAATAATGGTTAGAAGTATCGGATTGGTCTTGTTCTATTAGTTTTTTTACTTTATCTACTGCATCTTTGAGCCTTTGCACTTGAATAGGTTTTAGCAAATAATCAACAGCGCCCACCTCAAAAGCTTTCAGTGCGTACTCATCGTAAGCCGTCGTAAAAATAAAATACGGTACTTGCACCAACTCTTCTAATAAATCAAATCCTGATTTTTCAGGCATATTGATATCTAAAAAAATTAAATCTGGTTTTTCTTTTTCTATCACCTCTAATGCTTCTTCCACATATGCCGCTTGCCCTACTACCTCAATACCCGATATTTCTTTTAATAAATTTTGGAGTTCTACCCGCGCTAAACGCTCATCATCAATAATAACCACTTTCATTATTACAATTTTCTTCAAATATACAATACTTTACTTTCATTAAATTACAAAATTACTTTATAGGTAAAAAGAAGGGATAAAAGCACATTGAATACCAATTTTTTTACGCTATTTTTCCTTTATCAATCTAATTAAAAATTTTTTAATTGATAATCATTTATTTATAAAGAATAGTAAAAAAATTTTATTACATATTTAATTTTCAACTTATTTTTGCGGTTAAATTGTATGGAAGAACAATTCTTACTAATCAATCAATGGTGGTGGCAAATTTTCGCATACAGCAGTAGGCGCCTTAACCTTTTTTGATTAGTAGAAAAGTTTTTCTTTACCGCCTACTGTTTTGCAGTAGGCTTTTTTGTTTTTTGAATATCAACTTATGAAAAAAGAAAAATATCACTTACAAATTACGAAATTTATGGGGGATTTATTCACACCCGTAGAATGCTACCAAAAAGTACGGTCTAAGTATCCAATAAGTTTTTTATTGGAAAGTTCTGATTACAAATCCAAAGAGGATAGTTTTTCTTACATCGTCTTTGAACCGATTGCTTGCTTGAAGGTTTTTAAGGATTACTATCAACTCCAACATAAAAAAAGCCAAAATAACTATTCCTTCAACCAATCTTTGGAAAAAATATTACAAAACTTTCTAAATCAGTTTGAAGTTACTACTGAAAATCAAGAAGATTTTATATTGAGTGGTATTTTTGGTTATACTGCTTATGATGCTATTCCTTTGTTTGAAAATATTCATTTACAACAAAACCCAAATTTTCCGTTAGTGAGTTACTACTTCTTCCGTAATATTTTAGTTTTCAATCACTTTCATAATGAAATTTATTTGGTTGAGCATCTAAATGAACAAGAAAAACCTCAAAACAATGCTATCTTACAATTTTTAGAACAAAAACGAAAGTACTTTTTTCCATTTCATTTAAAAGGAGATGAGACCTCTAATTTCACGGACGAAACGTTTCTGGAAGCCATTCAAAAGGTACAGTATCATTGCCAAATAGGGAATATTTTTCAGTTAGTACTCTCGCGTCAGTTCTACCAACCGTATCAAGGTGATGATTTTCAAGTATATAGGGCTTTACGCTCCATCAATCCTTCTCCTTACTTATATTATTTTGATTTTGGTAATTTTCGGTTAATGGGCTCTTCCCCAGAAGCGCAAATACGCATTAAAAATTGTATAGCTTATGTTTTCCCTATTGCAGGCACCTATCAAAGAAAGGAAGATAATTTAGTAGACCTAACACAAAAATTACTATTAGATCCGAAAGAAAATGCAGAGCATAACATGTTAGTAGATTTAGCACGAAATGATTTATCAAAAAGCAATTATAATGTAAAAGTAGAAAAATGGAAAACCGTAGAAGTATATTCACATGTAATCCATTTAGTTTCCAAGATACAAGGAGAGTTAAAAGAAAAAGGACAGAGTATCAAAGTGATGTTAGATACTTTTCCTGCGGGGACATTAAGCGGTGCTCCCAAATATAAAGCTATGCAAATCATCAATGAATTAGAACCTCAACCTCGCGGTCTTTACGGCGGTGCCGCCGGATACATTGGATTTAATGGTAACCTGAACCATGCCATCTGTATACGTTCTTTTATCTCCTTTCAAAATACTTTGCAATACCAAGCTGGCTGTGGCATCGTGTTGCTATCTAAACCCCAAAATGAATTAAACGAAGTATACCACAAAATTTCTGCACTTAGAAAAGCTTTACAAATTGCCCATCATTATGAATATTAACATCTTAGTCATCGATAATTACGACTCCTTTACGTATAATTTAGTAAATCTGCTTTATGAAGCAGGTATAAAAAGTCTGACAGTCCATAGAAATGACGCTATAAGCATTGAAGCTATACAAAATTTTGATAAAATAGTAATCTCTCCAGGACCTGGGCTACCCGAAGAAGCCGGTATCACATTACAAACGATAAAAACGTATGCTCATCAAAAGCCTATTCTGGGGGTTTGTTTAGGTTTACAAGCTATTGGAGTTGCTTTCAATGGTACCCTCAAAAATCTACACCAACCCCTTCACGGTGTAAATTCTCAAATCTCTATATTACAATCCGATTACCTCTTTCAGAATTGCCCCCAACATTTCACTATCGGGCATTATCACTCCTGGGTCATTGATAATCTCCCTGAGCCCCTTGAATTACTTGCCATTGACGAACATAATCATATCATGGCAGTGCGTCATAAACATTTTGATGTCCGAGGCGTACAATTTCATCCCGAATCCATCCTTACCGAATACGGATATCAAATCATTGCGAACTGGGTCAACCATTAACATTATATTTTATGAAAAAAATCTTACAATCTCTATTGAATTACGAAACTTTTGATAAAAATCAAGCCAAACAAGTATTAATAGACCTCACACAAAACGAGTATCCTACCTCGCAATTAGCCGCTTTTCTTACCATCTTTATGATGCGTGGTCTAACCTTAGAAGAACTTAAAGGCTTTCGCGAAGCATTACTTGAACTCTGTTTAAAAGTAGATTTAGGAACGGATAATATCATTGATGTTTGTGGTACGGGCGGAGATGCTAAAAATACTTTTAATATCTCTACTCTAACCGCTTTCGTTCTAGCAGGTGCCGGTATACCAGTTGCTAAACATGGAAATTATGGAGTAACCTCAGTCTCAGGCTCTTCCACCGTCCTACAAAATTTAGGCATCCATTTTACTAATCAAACTGATTTACTCAAAAAACAATTAGAAAAGGCAAACATATGCTTTATGCACGCCCCCTTATTCCATTCCGCTTTAAAATCCGTTGCACCTATTCGTAAAGAATTACAAGTAAAAACCTTTTTTAATACCCTAGGTCCTCTCATCAACCCCGCTCAACCTCGTTACCAATTTAACGGCGTCTTCAACCTTGAACTAGCTCGTATGTACCACCTCCTGTTACAACAAGAAAATAAATATTATTTCGTCTTCTTTACATTAGATGGCTACGATGAAATCTCCTTGACCTCCGAATTTAAATTCTTCTCCCATCAAAATGAAGGTATCTTGTACCCCAACGATTTCAATCTTAATTTTTTAGAACCGCATGAATTATGTGGTGGTCAAACCGCCCAACAAAGCACCGATATTTTCTTAAATATCTTACAAGCAAAAGGCAACTCCTCTCAAAATAATGTAATTATTATCAATGCCAGCCTTGCCATTCAACTTTACCGCAATTGTGATTTCTATGAAGCTAAAAAATTAGCAGAAGACAGCCTATTTAACTTAAAAGCACTGCAAAGTTTCCAAATTTTAAAATCATTAAGTTTATGAGTTTACTAGAAAAAATCATCGTCGATAAACAAAAAGAAGTTCAAAAAAAGAAAAGTTTGTATCCCATCAAAAAATTAGAAAAATCCATATATTTTTCTAGTTCTACCATATCTTTAAAGCAACGTATCCTAGAGAACCTTGAACCTTTTTCTATTATTGCCGAATTTAAACGCAAATCCCCATCAAAAGGAGTAATCCATGAAAACGCTAAAATTGAAGAAGTCATCTTTGGGTACATGCAAGCAGGTGCCTGTGCGCTTTCTATCCTAACCGACGAAAAATACTTCGGTGCAAAACCTAATGATTTATCTACTGCTAGTTACTGGAGTTTATGCCCTATTTTACGTAAAGACTTTATTATCGAAGATTACCAAATTTATGAAGCTAAAGCTATCGGTGCCGATGCCATTTTGCTGATTGCAAGAATCCTTTCCTTTAAACAAATTCAAGATTTTACTCAAACCGCCCATCAACTTGGTATGGAGGTACTCCTTGAATTTCATGACGAACTCGATATTCAAAAATGCGCCGATTTTGACGATTATCACCTCGCAGGCATCAATCACCGAAATTTAGATACCTTACATTTTGATTTTGAAAATTCACTAAAACTTTACCACCGATTACCCCCTAATATTCCCAAAATTGCAGAAAGTGGAATCCATGAACCCCAAACACTCCTAATCTTAAAACAAATAGGATATCACGGATTCTTAATCGGTGAATATTTCATGAAGTCTCATAACCCGGGACAAACCTGTAAAAATTTATTAAAAGAAGCTAAACAATTATGGGAAACTACCAAATCAAAGTCTGCGGAATGAAATATATTGATAACATCCAAGCGGTCAGCTTATTACAACCTGATTTTATAGGTTTCATCTTTTATCCTCAAACCCCTCGTTATTTCAATCTACCTTCTATCCCCGAACTACATAGCTCGTCAAAAAAAGTCGGTGTATTCGTAAATCCAACCCTAGATAATGTCATCAACACTTTTTCTCAATTCAAATTAGATTTCGTGCAACTACATGGAAAAGAATCCCCTGATTTTTGTAAGCAACTCAAATCTAATGCTATACCCCTCATCAAAGCTTTTAGTATCAATACTCAAAACGATTTACAACAAACCGCTTTCTACGAAAATCTATGTGATTATTTTTTATTTGACTCTTTTAAAGGAGGAAGTGGTACAACTTTCTTATGGGATTTATTAAGCTATTACACCGGAAAAACACCTTTCTTTCTTGCAGGAGGAATTAGTTTAGAAAATTTAGATTATGCTCTAGCTATTCAACACTACGCTTTTTGCGGATTAGATTTGAATAGTAAATGGGAAATTCAACCCGGCTATAAAGATATACAAAAATTAAAAATTGGTTTTCAAAAAATTAAAAGTTATGATAAGACCCGATAAACATGGTTACTACGGTGAATTTGGCGGTGCATTTATTCCTGAAATGCTATTTCAAAATGTTTATGAATTACAGCAACAATATGAAAAAATTATTTTTTCAGATGACTTTCAACGAACCTATCAAAGTTATTTAAAAGATTATGTTGGTAGACCCACACCGCTCTATGAAGCCCAAAATTTATCGCAACATTATGGAGTGAAGGTATGGCTTAAACGGGAAGATTTATGCCACACGGGCGCTCATAAAATCAACAATGCCATTGGGCAGGTTTTATTAGCTAAATACATGGGTAAACAGCGTATCATCGCAGAAACCGGAGCCGGACAACATGGCGTAGCTACTGCAACCGCTTGTGCCTTACTGAACATGCCTTGCCAAATCTTTATGGGCGAAAAAGACATAGAAAGACAAAAACTAAACGTATTAAGAATGAAAATGTTAGGTGCCATCGTTACCCCTGCCTCTTCAGGTAGTAAAACCTTAAAAGATGCAACCAATGAAGCCATCAGAGCCTGGATACAAGACCCCCAACATACTTATTACGTCATCGGCTCCGTTGTAGGACCACACCCCTATCCCGACATGGTTGCCCTTTTTCAGTCCATTATAAGCCAAGAAATAAAAACACAACTTCAAGAAAAAGGATACCAATATCCAAATTATGTAATTGCTTGCGTTGGAGGAGGAAGTAATGCTATCGGAGCTTTTTATCACTTTATTCATAATCCCATAACACAACTCATTGCTGTTGAAGCCGCTGGTGAAGGTATTCATACCCACAAAACCGCCGCTACCATCACGCTCGGAAAAAAAGGTATCTTACATGGCAGTTTAAGTTACCTCATCCAATCTGATGACGGACAAATCTTTGAACCCCATTCTATCTCCGCTGGACTTGACTACCCTGGTATCGGTCCCATCCACAGCTTCTTGTATGAACAAAAAAGAATTCAGGTGTTATCCGCAACTGACCAAGAAGCACTTGAAGCCGCACTAGAACTTACCCGATTGGAAGGAATTATCCCTGCACTTGAATCAGCCCACGCCTTAGCCGCCTTAAAAAAAATCCCCTTCCAACAAAACCACTCCATCGTTATCAATCTGTCCGGTAGAGGTGATAAAGATATGAACACTTATCAAAATGTATTTTCCTATGAATAAATTACAACAACTCTTTCAAAAAAAGCCAAACAATCTTTTATCAATCTTTTTTACTGCGGGTTATCCACAATTAGAAGATACTATCCCTCTAATTCAGTATCTGTGCAAGAGTAGCGTAGATTTTATAGAAATTGGATTCCCTTTCTCTGACCCCCTCGCAGATGGACCCACAATACAAGCCACAAACTATCAGGCTATTCAAAATGGAATGACCCTATCTCTCCTTTTTAAACAACTTTCCTCTCTACCCCCTATCTCTACCCCTTTAATTCTTATGGGATACCTAAACCCCATCCTACAAATGGGAATACCCCAATTCCTGCATAATTGCTCACAAAACCAAATTGACGCAATTATTATCCCTGACTTGCCTTTTGATTACTACGAAAAATATTTCCAAAAAACTATGAGTGAATACAACATATGTTCCGTATTCCTTGTAACCCCCTCTACCCCACCTGATAGACTAAACCAAATCAAACAATTTACCACAGGATTCGTCTATGTCGTTTCAGATAACTCTATTACAGGTAAAAACATTGATTTTCAAAAACAAAAGAAATATCTCGAAAATTTACAACAATGCCTTGAAGGCGTACCTAAAATCATTGGTTTCGGAATAAAAGACCCTCTATCTTTTCAAACAGCTTGTCAGTTTGCTAATGGTGCTATTATAGGCTCGGCTTTTCTCAATCATTTAAAAAACCATAAAATCTCTTTAGAACTCGTTCAAAACTTTATTCAATCTATAAGGCTATGACATACCTCCATAAAAGCCCACCTATTAACAAAAAAACTAATGAATAAATCAAATACCTCTGTATTTTGGTGGTCATCAGTTTTTTATTTATTTGGCTAATATTTAAAATACTATGAGCTATACTTGATATACTAAAGTCCCACAAGTAGGTATCCAACCATTGAAAAAAATGAGCCACTGAAACAGGCATTCCCATCCACCTTCCCGTAACCAAAAAACTTTTTAACCCTAAAATCAAACCAACTAATCCCTGTTCAAGGTAAATGAAAAACTTACCCACTGTAATCCATGGATTTATAAAACGATTCGTCATTCCATTTACTCTATTCTCTATGGTTTCCACTTTCATAATAAAATTTTGACTTGTCCATACATTATAAAACGTATTCAATCCCCAAAATCCTTGAATAACTTTTGAAGATAAGCCTAGGATAACATCATGATATTTCCAAAAACATAAAATGCTAACCACCAAATTCAAAATAGAAATCCAAGTAATGGAAATACTAACTGAGGGAAGTCCTGTTTTTTCAATATGAAATGGATTAAGGCTAACCACCCAAAATAACGAACAAACGCTTAAAATGATAACTGGAATCAACATCCCTTGAGAAATAGAATAATCACGTGAAATTTTTTGATGGACTTTACGTAAAGCCCATAATACTTTGAAGCTGTATAATGTAGTGAAGAAAGCCGATAAAATTAAAATGTAAAAAGCAACACTATTAGATAATGCCGATAATATAACTTCTTTGGTTAAGAAACCTGAGGTAAATGGTATACCCATCAAAGCGGCAAATAAAACTCCTAAAAAGCCATACAACCAGGGATATTGTTCACAAAAATTGGCTATACTACGAATATCTTGCGGATCATGTTCAGAATTTTGTTTTTCCTGATAATGTATGATGATACCAGCCATCAAAAACAATCCTGCTTTAAAGAAAGCATGAGCCCAGAAGTGTTCCATAGCGGCATAAGGAAAACTACTCCCTACTGCGGCAAGCATCCATCCTAATTGAGAGATAGTAGAACCCGCTAAAATAGCTTTCAAACGAAACGAAAATAAAGCATAAATAGCCCCCAACAAAGCACTTAAACTGCCTAAACCAACTAAAAACTGTTGTATATCCGAAGAAAAAAGAACCTGCAACCTGAATAATAAATAAATCCCTGCGGCTACCATCGTAGCGGCATGAATGAGCGCAGATGCAGGTGTCGGTCCGGCCATAGCATCCGGTAACCATATCATAAATGGTCCCTGAGCCGACTTCGCTATAGCCCCCATAATCAATAACCAACAATACCAAGTCCTCCCCCCATCAAATTGACCCGCCTCTGTCCATAAATGTATATCAAAACTTTTATATTCCGTATAAATTCCTAATATCCCAATCAAAAAACCTATATCCCCTATTTTATTGATCCACAAAGCTTTAGATGAACCATAAATCGCTTCTGGCTTTGCATTATAATAACCAATTAACAAAAATGAACTTATCCCTACTAACTCCCAAAAAATGAACAATAAAATTGCATGATTACTTAATAACATTCCCTGCATGCTCCCCAAGAAAAGACATAAATATGTCCAATAGCGAAACGATGATTTCTTAAAGTAATATTGAGAGTAAATAATTACACATGCTCCTATAAAATTAACTAAAAAAATTAACAATTGCGTAATACCATCATTATTAAAACTCACCTTAAATTCCTTACCACCCAACGTAAACCATGAGTTTTCGTAAATTCCTATTGCACTTACAAAAGGAATAATTGTAGTTATAGAACAAATGATTAGCAAAAAAAGATACGCATGACGATTAAAAAATGGAAAAATAAAAGGTAAAAGAAAGAAACTGAAAGGAATAAGCAATAACATGGTTTTATCAAAACTTAATCGGAGTCCCAGCGTTCATAGAGCAGAATCGCATCTTGCGGGACTACATATAGTTTTTCTTGGTGATACTCAATTTCAATGGCTCTTTTTTGCAAGAATAATACTAAATCCCCCTCTTTTACTTGCATTGGCAGGTAATAAGGTTCATCTTCTTCCCATTCTGGTTTAGGTTGAAACTGGGGAAGTGCTAATCCGGGTCCTGTTTTTAATACCCAGCCCCTCAGAACCGGAACACTCTCCTGAACTCCTGGTGGCAATATAATTCCCCCTTGTGAAATTTCACTTTCTGATTTAGGTCTTACTAAAACCTGATTTCCAACTACATATAATCGGGATAAATCTAACATAGTTTAAAACTATTCCGCAAAATAAGCAGTTTTTTCGCTCTCTTCAAAATAAGTTTATAGGTATTAACAAATTTCGGTATTTACAGGTTTTTAAAGATATTGCTATGTTGCAGTAACGTAAAGAAAAGATAAGAACTTTACCTTTAATAAAATAATGGCTAATCAAAAGATGGCACATTATTAAATACTTCAGCAAGCTCAGTATTTTTCTATTTTTTTACGTCTTGAATAAAACCTTAATAATTAACGCAAAAGAAACTGTTTTTGAGGAAAATAATGAATTATAATATCAATAAAAAAGGCAGGTTAAAAAAACCTGCTTCTTTCTATAGATTAGCAAAAATCATTTTTTAGGTTTATTTTTATTTGCAAGATATTCTAAATTACCTTTTGGTAATAAAAAATCTTTATCCACTTTGGATGCTTCCTCAAATAACTTTTTAGCTTTATCGTCTTGATTTTGTTCCATATAAATTACACCTGCCATGTTGAGTGAAGCCGCTTTGAGAATGACCTCCTGCTGTCCTTGATTACCAATAATCACGTTCACTTTTTCTTGTTCAGATTTGGGGTCTTTCAAAATTTCGGCAAGAGTAGCTTCGCATTCTCCATAACGTTTTAAAGAAAATTGAAGCGTAGCAATCTGGTAAGCGTGAAGTAACGATTTAGTTTTTTTGTATAATTTCTCGTAAGTATCTAACGCTTCTTTTACAAGTCCGAGATTTTGTTGAGCTATAGCTTGAATTTCCAGCATTTTAGTATTATCAGGGTCTGTTTGAAGAATTTCCCCTGCTATCATAATAGTTTGCAAAAAAGAACGAGATTCAAAATAAAGCATTGCCAGCGTATCTTTTAAAGTAGTACTTTTGGGGTTTATAGCTAACAAATAATGGCATGCGTTTATAGCAGTAGATACATCATTGTATTTTAAGGAATTATAAAGAATAGTGCGGTAGATACCTTCATCATTACCCGTTTTTTTTGTTACTTCCTGTATCGTAGTGGAATTAGTATTAGACGTAGTCTCATCATTTTTTTTATCCCCCTTTTTTTGGGCGTTTACTATACTTGAACCTAACAAAATAAGAATTAGTAAATATATCTTTTTCATATACTATGATTTTTGGCTTGCAAAGATACAATTTTTTTATTATTGAATAATTTTATTATAATGCTGTTGAAAATCTTTGTAAACACTTTGAATACCAGTTTTTAAATCAATTTGGGGTTTCCAGCCTAATTTCAGAATTTTGGAGCTATCCATCAATTTACGGGGAGTTCCATTCGGTTTTGTTGTATCAAATTCAATACTTCCTTTATAATTTAGGATTTTCTTTATTAGTAGTGCTAAATCTTTTATAGAAATTTCGGAATTAGACCCTACGTTAATATGATGTAGTCCATCATAATGAATCATTAAAAAGAGACAAGCTTCAGCGAGGTCGTCAACGTGTAAAAATTCTCTTAAAGGAGAACCATCTCCCCATACAATCACTTTATCGTAATGATGAATTTTTGCTTCGTGGAACTTTCTAATCAAAGCAGGTAAAACATGAGAATTTTGTAAATCATAATTATCATTAGGTCCATATAAATTCGTAGGCATGGCAGAAATAAAGTTACAACCATATTGTAACCGAAAATTTTCACATAATTTGATACCTGCAATTTTAGCAATAGCGTATGGTTCATTAGTAGGCTCTAAGGCACCTGTGAGTAAAGCTTCTTCGGGTATAGGTTGAGGAGCGTACTTAGGGTAAATACAAGAAGAACCTAAAAATAATAACTTTTTCACTTGATATTTCCATGAAGCTTGAATGACATTGGTCTCGATTAGCAGATTATCTAATAAAAAATCTGCACGATAAGTATTATTAGCATAGATACCGCCTACTTTTGCGGCTGCAAGAAATACGTACTCTGGCCGTTCTTGCTCAAAAAAACTCATCACTGCATCTTGATTTCGTAAGTCTAGTTCTTGAGAAGTTTTGTAAATCAAATTAGAATACCCTTTTTTTTGTAATAACCGAAGTATTGCAGAGCCTACCATTCCTCTATGCCCCGCTACGTAAATTTTAGATTTTTGCTCCATTAACTTAATTTAATTTGTACATCGTTACCAGTTCTTAATTTTATTTCTTTTGAAACTAACTGATAAAACTCTTCTGAATACGAAGTTCCATTCAGTAAAGATTTAAGAAAAGAATTAAAACAAATATGTTCATCATCACCTATCGAAATTCGAGTCTTGGTAGCCAAAAAATCTTTAATAGTTTCTAAAAAATTTTTATCTTCTTTCCAATCTTTATTCTTAGACATATAAAATAAAATTTGAATAAAGTCTTTTTTTCTTTGAGGAATATCTTTTAAGTTATTTAGCTCCATTTCTAAATTTTTGATTATGGAGGTATCTTTTTTCTTTAATATAATTATTATCATGGCTTTATAGATATTGATATCTAGCTTAACGGAACTGCTTAAATAGTGAGAAAAACTTTTCTTTTTTTCTAGTTTTAGGAATATTTCTAAAGCATTTTCGTAATTGGCATTGATAAAATAATAATTAGCTAAATTAAATAAAAAAATAAAACTTACATCGATACGATTATTGATGAGATTTCTTTCTAAAATATCTAATGTTGCAAAAATAGCACTGCTGACTTTTCCTGTATAAGCTAAAGCTACCGTTTTAACTTGATAGTACAAAAGTAGATAAGAACCGAGTGCTTCTGCTTCAGGCAATTGCAAATCTTTATAAAAACGCTCTAAATAAACATTACATTCTTCAAAACGAAACTGTCTTAATAAATAAAGGCACATCCTGTAAGTGATAGATAATTTTTTTTCGATATTTTTTTTGTTAAACAAAAGCTGTTTATCCCAATTCAAAAAGTGTTGCTCATATTGTTTAAATAATTCGTAGGTGTTATCGTTATATATCATTACTTCAATGATAATAGAAAGCACTTTGTATTGAAGATTAAAAGTTTCTAGTTTTGTTAAGTCATACAAATGAAACTGCGTAAGATAATTATCTAATTTATTTAAAATTTCGGAATGAGGCAAAGAATAATTGGATTTATAGAGTTCATATTTAAAGGTAGAATAATCTACTTCTAATTGATTAAAGATTTCTGCTTTCTTTCTAGCATTTTTTTGTTTTTCTATAATTTCATAAACTTCTATTTCAGGATATACTTGGGCAATAGCGAGCATGTGAGAATAAACCACTATTAATAATTCAAAATCAGAATTTTGTTCACATATTTTTTCGGCTTTTAATAAAGCTTTTAATGCTTTTTCATGTAAATTTTTATTTCTCAAATAATGAGCAATATTGATATTATTACTTACTTCTGTGAAATAATTTCCTTCGCTTTGAATAGATAAGTCTAAAACAAAATCTTCTATTAAGACTTTAAGCCGATGCCGAACCTGATAAAAGTAGTTCGTTTCTTTTATTCCCAATTCTTTCAAGATTTGATTTTCAGTTTTATCGTAATCTTTTCTATAAATTTCAAAGAGGCGTAACGGTAGACTATCTTTATCTTTTCCTTTATGAGCTATAAACTCATAAAACTGTTTATACTCTTTTTCTGATAAAGAAGCAATAATAATTCCTATACTTTTCATTTTTTATAAATTACAATTAAAAAAAATTACAGCTGTAAAATTAATTTATTTTTGAATTCAAAAAATTTATTTTAAAAAAATTTTGTTTTTTCGTTTTAATTACTATTTTTGCTGTATAAAAATAAAACTTTAAAATATTATGGAAAATCTAGTTATCTCAAACAATGAAACGACAGTAGATTTTTTGCCTATTAATGGAACAGATTATATTGAGTTCTATGTAGGAAATGCGAAACAAGCCGCTTATTATTACAAAGCCGCCTTTGGTTTTCAAAGTTTAGCGTACGCAGGTCCTGAAACAGGTGTACGCGATAAAGCTTCTTATGTTTTACGTCAAGGTAAAGTAACTTTTATTTTCACCACGGCGCTATACCCTGATCATCCTATCTCTGAACATGTGAAATTACATGGTGATGGCGTAAAAGTATTAGCTCTCTGGGTAGAGGATGCTAAAAAATCCCATGAAGAAACTGTAAAAAGAGGTGCAAAATCTTTCATGGAGCCTCAAAAGCTAGAAGATGAAAATGGATACGTCCTACTATCTGGAATTCATACCTACGGAGATACGGTTCATATCTTTGTTGAACGTTCTAATTATAAAGGAGTTTTCTTACCAGGGTATAAACCATGGAAATCAGAATTTAACCCTACCGAAGTTGGTTTTAAATACGTAGACCATTGCGTTGGAAACGTGGGTTGGGGAGAGATGAATACCTGGGCTAAATTTTATCAAGACGTTATGGGCTTCACGCAACTCATTTCTTTTGATGATAAAGATATCTCCACGGAATATTCTGCCCTAATGAGCAAAGTAATGGCTAATGGAAACGGAAGAATCAAATTCCCTATCAACGAACCTGCCAAAGGAAAGAAAAAATCTCAAATTGAAGAATATATTCAATTTTACCAAGGTCCTGGTGTACAACACATTGCATTAGCAACAGATGATATTGTTTTTACCGTCTCTGAATTACGTAAAAGAGGCGTTGAGTTTTTATATGTGCCTGATACCTATTACGATGATTTATTACATCGTGTCGGTAAAATAGAAGAAGATATAGAAATACTCAAAAAACTCAATATCCTCGTAGACAGAGATGAAGAAGGTTATTTACTTCAATTGTTTACTAAACCTGTTGAAGATAGACCCACCGTATTTTTTGAAATCATACAAAGAAAAGGAGCAAAATCCTTTGGAAAAGGTAATTTTAAAGCTTTATTTGAATCTATTGAAAGAGAGCAAGCATTAAGAGGTAATTTGTAAATTAATAAACAATGAACTCCATACCTAGTTTAGATTTAGCGGATTTCATTTATGGAAATCCTGAACAAAAAGCAAAATTTGTTCAAGATTTAGGGAAAGCGTACTCCGAGATTGGTTTCGTTGCTATAAAAAATCATGGACTTTCCGATGAATTAGTAGAGAATTTGTACCGCGTAGTAAAAGAATTTTTTGCTTTGCCTGATGAAGTAAAGCAAAAATATGAAATACCTGGACTTGGCGGGCAAAGAGGTTATACAGGAAAAGGAAAAGAACATGCCAAAAATCGTAATACAGGAGACCTGAAAGAATTTTATCATGTCGGGCAAACTGTTGAAGGAGATGACCCTATCAAAAATGAATATCCCGAAAATATTTTCCCCACAGAAGTTCCCGATTTTAAAAAATATACATTAGAAGCCTACAAAACGTTAGAAAATGCAGGGCGTTATATGCTTAGAGCTATTGCATTATATTTAGGTTTAGATGAATTTTATTTTGATGACAAAATCCATCATGGTAATTCAATTTTAAGACCTATTCATTATTTCCCCATTACAGACCCCGATTCTGTTCCTGCTGATGCGGTGCGTTCCGCTGAACATGAGGATATCAACCTTATAACTTTACTTATGGGGGCTTCTGCTGAGGGACTTCAAGTGCTTAATAAAAAAGGAGAATGGATTCCAATTACCGCTCTCCCCGAACAAATTGTTGTCAATGTGGGAGATATGCTCCAAAGATTAACTAATAATCTACTAAAATCTACTACTCACCGTGTCGTTAATCCCCCACGAGAAAAAATGCATGAACCTCGCTACTCTATTCCTTTCTTCTTGCATCCACGCTCTGAAATGGATTTAACGTGCCTGCCAAGTTGTTGTACCGCTGACAATCCCAAAGCTTACCCCGATGCAACTGCTGGCGAATACCTCAACGAACGTTTACGTGAAATCGGACTAATTAAATAATTAAATCTCGGTTTTTTCGTAATTTATCATAAGCTATCCAACAAGATAGCTTATTTTTTAATTATATGAAAATTAAGCTAATTATTGGAAGTTTGATAAACCATAACTAATAGAGTTTTTTGAGTACTGATTAGAACAAGAATTTCATTCCAAATACTAGCACGTCATCGGTTTGAGGTTCATTACCTTTCCATTCATCAAAAGTTTTACGCAACAGATTTTCAATATCAGGCATTTTTTTGTGTTGGTTTTTTAGTAATAATTCACGAAAACGAGGAGAAGTAAATTTTCTGTTTTGGTTACCGCCGAATTGGTCTGTAAAACCATCAGTAAATAAATAAATTGCATCACCATTTTCAATATTCAAGATATGATGTTGATAGGTTCTATTTTCTTGGATAGTAGTACCACCAACCCCCAGTTTATCACCTTTAATTTCGTGGAGGTCATATTGATGCCACCAGAGCAGGGGTCTTCCAGCACCAGCAAATTCTACTATTTTTTTAGAGAAATCTATTCGTACCAAGGCAATATCCATACCATCTTTAGAGCCAGATTCTGCCTGTTTTAATCTTCTAAAAATTTCTTGGTGTAATAGTTCTAGGATAGTAGAAGTGGTTCGCAATTCTTTTTGATTGACTAAATCGTTTAAGATATTGTGCCCAATTAGGGACATAAAAGCGCCCGGGACACCATGCCCTGTACAATCCGCTATTGCTATAAAATATTGATTACCTACTTTCTGAAACCAATAAAAATCCCCTGAAACAATGTCTCTTGGTAAATACAACAAAAAGAAATTTTCTAACTCTTTTTGCATCTCGGATATTTCAGGTAAAAATGCTTCTTGAATTCTTTTTGCGTAGTTAATACTTTCGGTTAAGTCTCGATTGATTTCTTCAATTTCCTTTTTTTGCAGTAATACTTCCTCGTTGATTTTTTCTAAAATTTGGTTTTGTTGAAGGATTTTCTTTTCAGCAATTTTTTGGTCGGTAATATCATGAGCTAATGCAAGTACTGTCTCTACTTCATTTTCTAGATTGATTTCAGGGATAATATCCACCTTTAATATTCTATCTCCC
The DNA here is from genome assembly GCA_938005475.1 of uncultured Bacteroidia bacterium. Taxonomy (GTDB): domain Bacteria; phylum Bacteroidota; class Bacteroidia; order J057; family CALLMJ01; genus CALLMJ01. The sequence goes on from CALLNY010000047.1 coordinate 20,765, forward strand.
ATAATACTGGGCATAGTAAGTTCAGTTTTAATAATTTTTTTATTCCTAATAACCTCTCGGGTCATAGTATCCCAAAAAATAATAATATCATTAGAAAAATCTACATCGTAAATCGTGTTTTTGATATAAAAATCAGGCTTATGTCCAGTATATTGTTCAATAACAGGATTGATGTAAGCAATTTTAAGATTTTTCTCAAAGCGAATGATTAAATCGGTGGAGTTCTCAGATAATGATTGAAACTGCTGACGTCTTTTTGCGTTATCTTCTGCTCTTAATCGTTCTGTAATATCTTGAATGTTTAATAAGTAACCGTTAATTGAATGGTCTTCAATAAGGTTTTTGGTTTTTACTTCAAGGAAAATATTTTGTTGATTTTTTAATTTTAATTTGATTTGAAGCACTCTTTCACTTTCATTCCCAGAGATATAAAGCATTTGTAAAGATTGTTTCAAATTTTCGATATCCTCAGGGGGTATAAATTTATAAATACCAAATCCTAAAAGTTCATTTGGGTGATATCCCAAAATATTTAAACAAGCAGGGCTTATATATTTGAGACTAAAGTTTTCGTCTAGAATAGCAATGACTTCTGAAGAATTTTGCAGTATAGTTTGGAGTTTTTTTTCGGATAAAATCAGTTCGTTAGCAGTTTTATCTAAGGCTTGCATTTGTTTAGCTAATTTTTGATTAGTTTGGTTAATTTCAAACTGATTTTTTTCTAGTTGTAGGGCGTATTTTTCTAATTCATCGGATTTAAGTTTTAATTTTTCGGTTAATTCTTCTGCTTGTTCAAGGAGTTGAAGGGTTGTTTGATGATTATAGATATTACTGATTACTGATGCAAAGTTAGAAGAAACGATTTTAATGAATTCTTGCTCCTCGGGGTATAATAATTTTAGGGAGGCTATTTCAAGAACACCATAAAGGTTATCATTAGAAACTAACGGAACAATCATTAAACAAGCAGGTTTGATGGGAGTTTCACCGATATTCATATTGATGTAGTCATCAGGGACTTGGGTTAAGTAGATGGTTTCAAGGGAGACGGCTACTTGCCCTACAAGCCCCTCACCGAATAAAAAAGTATCATGAAAAGCAGGCGAAGCATTCTGTGCATAAGTGGAAGATAGAATTAAACGGGGGATTTTAGAACGAGCATCCACAATAAATAAAGCGGCTTGCTGTGTTTTGAGGTATCTACACAATTGAATGACAAATTCATCGGATAACGTTTCTAAGGTATGAGCTTTTCGTAGTAACTCGCTGAATAAGAGATGCCCTTTAAGTGCCCAATTTTTTAGTTCATTTTGATTTTCGAAGTGTTGTATTTTTTCTCTCAGTTCTAACAATCCTTTAATATATTTATTTTCTTGGTCAAGGTCAAGGATTGGTAAATTTTTATTATAGAGGATAGCTTCAGAGATTACTTGCGTTTTTTGGTATTGATTAGCAATGTAAGAAAGATTACGAGCAATTTGGTTTAAGATTTCATCTTGTTCAAGGATTAAAGGAGGAGGATTTTCTCCGTTAGCTATTTGTTGGCTATAATTTTGAATTTCTAAAATAGGTTTTAATACGGTTCTTACTAAGAAAGAACTCAAAATTAAGATGATAATTCCTAAAAAAATAACACCAGAGGCTAGGTAAATATTAAAAAAGAAAGTTTTGTTCAAATAATCGTCAAATTTAGATTTCAAAACTTTATTTCTTGAAAAACTTAATTTATCAAGCCAAAGCACAGTTTGTTCGTAATGAATTTGAAGTTTATAGAAAACTATTTTATGGGCATCATGGAGTTTATTTATATCTTGTTTTAGATAAAAATCTTCCATTAGTTTTGAGACTATTTGGAATTCTTCTTCATATTTTTCGAGGTTAGTGATAAAATTTTTAAGAATTTCTTTATCGTTATTAGTCCAATCGGAGGCTTGATTTTGAAGAATAATTTTAATTTCGGTTAAGTCTTTATCCCAAAAAGGGAAAGGAGAGTGAAGATTGTCGGTAATCATTAGAGAACGGATTACGGCGAGGTGTAGTTTTTGGATAGCAGAAGTTAGGACATGAATATTTTTTTGTACTTTAGATTTTTCTGTTTCATAATCATGGATATGAGTTTTAATGGAGTCTAGGAAGTATAAAGAACCGATGGTAATAATAGCAACCAAAATAAGATTGGAAGCGAGCGTAATATTGAGTCTAAAATTTAAAGATTTAGAGAACTTCATTGAAGGTTAGATGATTAATGATTTTAAGGAAATCAGAGATTTCATTAGGTTTGAGTTGGAGGTCTATGGAAGTAGATTTTGAGGCGGCTTCGGGCATGGTAGTCATAGAGCAGGTGGAAAGGTCTTGAATGATGGTAAGCCCACCTTTACTTTTGATTGTTTTCATACCATCAGCACCGTCTCTATTGGCACCTGATAGTAAGATAGCGACGAGTTGGTCTCTATATACATCTGCGGCGGATTCAAAAAGTACATCAATAGAGGGTCTTGAAAATTGAACAAGTTCCGTAATGGATAGAGCGATAATATTTTTATTTTCAATTAACATGTGATAATTAGCGGGAGCTAAATAAGCGATGTTTGGTTGAATCATGGTTTTATCATCAGGTTCTTCAATTTTAATTTTAGATTTTATTTCTAAGGCTTCTTTGAAACCTTCTCTTTTATCTTTTAGGCGATGTAAACACATGAATATGGGTAAAGCAAAGGGTTGAGGAAGTTCAGTTAAGATTTGCGTAATAATAGAAAAACTTCCAGCGGAACCACCAATCACGATAGCTTCAAATTTTCTTTCTTTCAAGATAGCTTCAAAATTCATGCTTTAATTTTTCGGAAGATTTTTTCATGAGAGTTTACAGTTTCAAATTTATCGGCAATCTTACACCAAATCAACGATTCTTTAGCGCCTAAACATAAAAAACCATTCATAAATAAACTATTGTGCAACAGCTCAAACACGCGATTTTGAAGTTCTTGATTAAAATAAATCATGACGTTTCTACAAAGAATTAAATCAAATTTGTAGAAATGGACATCTCTGGCGAGGTCATGGTGTTTAAATTTAACGTTCTGAATAAGTCGCTTATCAAATTGCATAGTTCCATTTTCAATGGTATAGTAATCAGATAGTTGGCCTGGGAACTCTGTTTTAGCGTAATTTTCGTGATAGAAATCTAAATTTCTTACGGGGAAAGCGGCAGAAGCGGCTTTTTGTAGTACTACATGATTGATATCTGTTGCATAAATCTTTGCTTTATTTAAAATTCCCTCTTGGTCTAATAAAATTGCTAAGGAAATGACTTCCTCGCCTGTTGAACAGGCGGCATGCCAAACATTAAACTCTGGTTTCGTTGCTAAAACAGGTACTACTTGGTGTTTCAGGGCTTTGTAAAAGGTAGGATCTCGGAACATTTCTGTTGTATTCACGGTAATATCCAGCACAAATTGCTCAAAAAAAGCCGGCTCAAATAAAATTTTTTGGATGAGTTTGTCCACCGATTTTAAACCATATTTTTTGAGTACCATTAAGATTCTTCTTTTAAATGAAGAAATCGCATAATTACTAAAATCATAACCGTACTTCGTGAAGATAGCATCGGTTAGTTTGGTAATCTCCTCTAACTCTATTTGAATAATTTCTTCGTCGGGTCTATTGAACATAAATCTTATTTTTGATAAGCAACAACAATATATTTTAGAATTTCGTTATTTAAACTTTTAATTGGCTGAATAAATACTTTAAAAGTATTTTGTCTTATATTAATCTCACCTTGCCAAGAAGAATTTTTTTTAAATTGCTTCTGAACTTCTTCTAACCAGTTTTTACTTATCATAGGAGTAATAATATCCCATTTGATATAAAAGTAATTTTGTGGGTCTATACGTAATAAATTACAGACTTTTTCATTTGCATATGAGATAAAACCATTTTTATCAATTTCTGCTAAGTACTCAAAATCTTTGAAGATTTGCTCTTTTTGTTGTAATTCATAACGAAGATTTTTGAATTCTTGAAGAGAAAATAGGACGGATTCTAAATTATTTTCTAAGGAAAGTTTTTGTTCTTGAAGTTCAGATATTTGGTGGTACAATTTAGTTAAATCTTGGAAGAGCCCCCAATAGACAAAGTTATCGTTTTCAATATCTAAAAATAGGGTAAGCTCGAAGAATTTATGTTGGTATTCAAAAAAATAAGCCCAAGAACCTTTTAGGTTTAAATCAGTAAGCATTTGATGGGTTAGTTCTTCGTTGATATGATTTTGTAATAAGACAACAAAAGGTTGATGGATTAGCTCATCAGGGTTTAAATGTAAAGACTGGGACAGGCTTTCAGAAATCCAAATTAAATTGGCTTCATGGTCAGCTTTGAATGCATTGATAAAATTGGGTAAAGTATTAGAATGATTAAGTAATAAGTTCTGATTTTGAAGTTCAAGGATTTGTTGTTTATAATTTTCTTCGGATTGTTCTGCTTTTTTGAGGGCTTCACGAATTCTGAAAGATTGTATTTTTTGGGTGGTAATATCGAAGGCTACTCCAATAAACTTGTAGGGTTTATTATTTTGTCCAAGGACTGGGGTAATTGTCAGTTGTATCCAGAATTCTCTTCCTTTTTTATCTATATTACAAATTTCTCCTTTCCATACTTTGCCGGCATAAATTGTTTGGTTGAGTTCTCTGTAGAACTCTTCAGAATGCTTGTTAGATTTAAGGATACTATGTTTTTTGCCTATTACTTCCTCGTGATTGTATCCCCAGATAGTTAATGCTTCATCGTTTACGTAGGTAATCAACCCATTGAAGTCGGTTTCAGAGACGAGAGCGGACTGATTGATAGCGTTAATTTGTCCGGATAATTCTATTTGAGTTTCTAGCATTTGTGCTTGTACTTCTTCAAGAGTTTTGGAATATTTTCGTAGTTCTTCTTCATTTTTTTGTGATTCTTCAAGTACTTGTTTGATGCGTAGGGCTTGTCTTTTTTGTTTGGTGATATCAAAGGCTACGGCAATAAATTTAAAGGGCATATGATTTTCATCGAGTACGGGAGTTATAGTAATGTTTACCCAGAACTCTGTTCCATCTTTTGCTTGATTTTTGAGTTCTCCTTTCCATACTCTACCGGATAGGATAGTTTGCCATAATTCTTGAAATAAGGTATCGGGGTGTTCATTAGATTTAATGAGGTTATGTTTTTTACCGATGACTTCTTGAGCGGTATATCCCCAGGTTCTTAATCCTTCATCATTTACAAAGAGGATATTTCCTTGCAAGTCAGTTTCAGAGACTAATGCGGCGTTGTTCACTGCGGCAATTTGTCCTTCTAATTCTACTTGAGTTTTTCGTAGAATTTGTGCATTTTCTTCTAATAGTTTTTGTTGTTTTTGAGATTGTTCGAGAGCGTTTTTTAGGTTTTCATCTAATTCTTTTTGTACAGTAATATCCAGTATAGTACCGTCAATGAATTGAAGGTTGCCGAATTCGTCATATAAACCTTTTCCTTTGTCGCGTACCCAGCGAATTTTTTTGTCTTTTGTAACCAATCTATAATCAATGGAATAAGGTTGTCTATCTTCTAGACATTTTTCTATGTAAGTTTTAACTTCCTTGAGGTCTTCATCATAGATAAGTTTAATGAAGGTTTTACGTTTGTTGTAGAGAAGTTCAATAGCGGCGTATCCAGTAACTTCATAGACATGACTATTGACTAGGGTGATGGTCCAATCTTCATCGTTCATTCTACGGTAAATAATACCGGGGATGTTGGAGAAGATGGAGTCCATTTGTTCCTGTTTTTTTCGTATTTCTTCTTTTTGATTTTGAGCAGTTATAAGAGCTTCTTGTAGTAATTTTTCTTGGGTTTTAATTTTGGTGATATCAAATTGAACGGATATAAATTTTACGGGCTTTCCTTCGGTTCCGAGCACAGGTGTGATAGTAGTAGCGACCCAAAACTCTGTTCCATCTTTTGCTTTATTACAAATTTCACCAGACCATACTCTGCCTTCGGTGATAGTTTGCCACATTCTAATAAAGAAGTCATCGGTATGATAGCCTGACTTCAACAGCCGAAGATTTTTTCCGATAAGTTCTTCACGGGAGTATTTAGAGACGATAATAAATTCATCATTTACAGTTAAAATATTACCTTGCAAGTCTGTTTCGGATACAATAGCGGAGTTATTGATAGCGTTGATTTGACCACGAAGTTCAATTTGAGTTTCTAACATTTTTTGGGCATTTTTACGGAGTTCATCTTCTTGGGCTTGAGCGATTTCGAGTGCTTGTTTAATACGTTCGGATTGTCTTTTCTGGGCGGTTATATCAAAAGAGACGCCGATATATTTGATGGGTTTACTATCAAATCCTAATACAGGAGTAATAGTTGAGCGTATCCAGTAAAATTGCCCATCTTTGGCTTTATTGCAAAACTCGCCATGCCAAACCTTACCTTCTGTAATCACTTTCCATAATTCAGCATAGAGGCTTTCATGGTGTTGCCCGGATTTAAGCATTCTATGATTTTGACCTAACAATTCTTCTCTTGCGTATTTAGAAACTCTGATAAACTGCTCGTTGAGAGTAATGATATTACCTCTTAAATCAGTTTCAGCGACGATAGCGGCATTATTTAATGCTCCAATTTGCCCTCGCAATTCTACTTGGGTTTTACGCATTTCTTCTTGGGCTTCCATAAGTTCATTAGTGGTTTGACGTAGTTCTGCTTCTTGGGCTTTAGAGATTTCCAGTGCGGTTCGTATTTGTTCTTCTTGGTGTTTTTGAGCGGTAATATCAAAAGCAACACCGATATATTTGATAGGTTTATAATCCAAACCTAGAACGGGAGTAATTGTAAGGGTTATCCAATAAAAAGAACCATCTTTTGCACGATTTTTGAGTTCACCTTTCCATACTTGCCCTTGTATGATGGTTTTCCATAGATTTTCAAAGATATCATCAGGTTGATGCCCAGATTTTAGTAGTCTATGATTCTGCCCAATGATTTGTTCACGAGTGTATTTTGTGATTTTAAGGAAAGTTTCATTGACATTAAAAATTCTGCCTTGTAAATCAGCTTCGGAAACGATACCTGCATTATTTAAAGCATTTATTTGACCTGTGAGTTCAATTTGAGTTCTTTTCATTTCTTCTTGTTGTGCTTCCATTTCTTCTGCATTTTGGCGAAGTTCTTCTTCTTGAGCCATTGATTCTTCTAATGCGATACGGATTTGTTCCTCTTGGTTTTTTTGTTGGGTTATATCAAATTGAACTGTAATAAATTTTAGGAGATTGCCATTAGCCTCCTTAACAGGGGTTATAATCGTATCTACCCAGTAAAAACGGTTATCTTTGGCACGATTCTTGATCTGTCCTTTCCATACATTTCCTGCAAGGATAGTATCCCATAAATCTTTAAAAAAAGCTTTATTATGATAGTTAGCATTGAGGATTTGGTAGGTATTGCCGAGCAGTTCATCTTTTCGGAAGCCGTAAGTATTTAAGAACTGCTGATTTACGAAGGTAATGATACCATTAGGTTGTGCTTCGGAAACGATAGCCGAGTTATTTAAAGCGGAGATTTGGGCAGTGAGTTCTTGTTGAGAAAGGATAAGTTTTTCTTGGGTTTGTTGCATTAACTGATTTTTTTCGAGTAACTCTTTTTGTTTTCTTTGAAGTTCTTCACTAAGCGTTTGAGCTTCTTGAAGGAGTTTTAAGGTTTTCGCTTTACTTTTTAGGTTAGCAAGAGCGGCACCAATAATTTCAGAGAGTCTTTTAGCAAATTGAATATGAACTTCTTCAAAATGATTAAGGGTAGCAATTTCAATAGCACCATGCACTTGCTGATTGTAGATTAAAGGTATGACCATCAATGCTTTAGGTTTAGCTTCTCCCAGCCCTGAGGTGAGCATAATGTAATTATCAGGTACTTCTTTAATAAAAATAAAATCTTGTGTTTTGATAGATTGCCCAATAAAACCTTCACCGAGTTTAAATTTTCTATTTTTTTGCACTTCAGAGTAAGCATAGGAAGCTAACAAGTTAATTTCAGCGGTTTCTGCATCGTACACAAAGAATGCGCCTTGATGAGCTTCTAAATACTTGGGTAGATGCGTAATGATTTGTTCAGCAAGAACTTCTGTACTATCCGACTGGCGAATATACTCTGAAAAAATGGCTTCACCTTTGATAATCCAGTTTCTTTTTGAGTCCTCTTCAGCTACTTGTTTTAGTCGGTTTTGCATAGCTATTAAGGAAGAACCGAGTTCATCATGTTCAGATAATAAGTTTAGTTGAGTCTTAAAATTTCCATCTCCAATAGCCATTGCAAAACTAGACCAATCATGAATATTAGAAGCAATTTGTTGAATTCCTTGGGTAATTTCTCCAAACTCATCTTCTAAAATAGGAACTTCACGTTTCCGAGTATCACCATTCATTAAATCGTTAATTAATAATTTAACTGACTGTAAAGCATTCGATATCCTGAAAGAGGTAGATAGGGTGATTAACAAAACAATAGCCCATCCCACTAAAGCAATAAGAATATAGTAGTAAATTTTATCTTGGAAAATTTGATTTTCTTCTTTGGATTTATTTTCACTGTATTCTAATTCAAAGTTAATAAGTTCATCCAAAATAAGCATCAAATCCACCAGCGGACTTATCACAAGATTGTTAAAATAAGTATTAGCTTGTGCATAATCTTTGATTTTGAAAGTATTGATTGTATCTTTCCACAAAGCAATATTTTGTTTCAATAAATTGAATTGACGATATATACGTTGATTAAAATCTTTTTCTTTTGGGGTGTCTATCAAATTTTGGAACTGATGCCATGTTTTTTCAAATTTTATAAATAGGGATTTAAGTTGTTCATCATAATTTTCAAGTTGATTATTAGTAATACCAGGCTTCAGCTGATGAACGGTATTTTTTATTTCAAATATAGAAGTTTTGACTTCATTAAGTTGACTGGTAGTTATATTGTGTTGAATAACAGCATAATTAGCTTGCTCAAAATTATATTTTAGTTGAAATAAAAAAAATATTAGTAATAAAATAATGGCAAGGGTAGAGAAGGTCAGAATCCAAAGCCTGGTCCTGATATTGATTGTCCAATTATAGGGGGTTTCCTTTTTTTTATTTTCATTGATACCTTTTTTTTTTGACATTTTTGCGGTATAATTTGCAAAATTATTGAATAATCCTATAAATAACAAACAAGTAAATTCCATAGACAGACATAAAGCGTTAATTAGAAAGGGTGAATAAAAAATTTGTATTTTTGTGAAATTAAGAGTTAGGTGAAAAGAGTTTCAATTTTAATAGGAATTATCTTTACGATATTTCTTCATGTACGTTGTGGCTTTTCTCAGAAAAGCCAAAAAACGAAAAACATCTCTAAAATCAAATCGGAAAATAGTGTATTTAATGTATCGGATTATATTTTTGAAGGAATAAGAATTTTACGAGTAGCAAGCATAAACGAGTTAGTAGTAGCGAAAATTTATATAACGGGCGGTATTCAGTTCTACGAAAAAGAGGAAGAGGGTATAGAACTATTAGCTTTAAAATTAGCTTTAAGAGGTTCTAGTAAGAACCATTCAAAGGAATACCTTGATGAACGATTAGAAAAATTAGGAAGCCGCACAGAAGTTTTTAGTGCTTACGATTACTCTGTAATTACACTTTACAGTTTAAGGGAACATTTTTCGGAAAGTCTCCAAATATTAATGGAAAGAATTTTAAATCCCAAATTTGGTCTAGCTGAGTTTTATGAGATTAGAGACCGTTATATGATGGAATTACTAGAACAAGAAAAAAATCCATGGGAACAACTTCGGAATTGGTCTTTAAGTGATTATTTTCAAGGCTCATCATGGTCTGTGAATCCCTTAGGAAGCTATCAATCTTTATTTACTTTTTCGAATGATGGAGTGAATTTATTTTATCAGAATTTATTAGCCCAAAACAGAATTTACATAGTGGTAGTAGGTAAAATTCCTGTGGACGAACTTGCTGTTCTATTTCAACAATATTTAAAGAATTTACCGAAGGAAAGCCCTGCTATCAAAGTTACTAACAAACCTATGGTTTATACCAATTCAGATGTACACTTTCAAAAAAAAGAAGGTAATATAAGTTATATAAACGGCATTTTTAATGCACCTAAACCGGGAAGTTTAGACGCCTTCGCTTTACAGATTGCTTTATCTATTTTAAACGAACGTTTACAAACGAAACTTGTATTACAAAAAGGTTTTTTATTAGAAGCATTCTGTGGTTATGCAGAGTTTAGTAACCCTATTGCAAATATTCGCTTTTCTACCCAATTACCTGCGCCGGCAATCAAAGCAGTTATAGATGAACTAAAAAAATTAAAATTAGAAGGAGTAACAGAACAAGAGTTACATCAAAAAAAGCAGTTTTTTTTAACCCAATATTATAAAAAACTTACAACTAGCGAAAGCCAAGCTGAAATTATTGGTAATGCCGCTTTTCATTACTCTTGGAAAGAAGAACTCAAATCTTCCAAAAAAGTTGAAACCATTACTAATCAACACATTCTATCCGTACTCCAGAAATACCTAAAAAATATTCAATGGTATTATTTAGGAGATACGGGAAAAATTGGAAAAGGAGTTTTTGAAAAAGCACTGTAACTTAAAATTAGATGAATATCGCTCATATCACTATATTAAATCCTATTGACCATACCCGCATCTTAAAATATGCGAAAACCCAAGCTGATTTAGGATATTTTGTTTATGTGATTGGCAAAAAAACATCTCAAATTCCTCATCAAAGTATTAACTATCAATATTTTTCTACGGGAAAAATTAACCGTAATTTCCTACCCCGCCTTATTACTCACTTAAAAATATTATTTTGGTGGCTAAAAAATAATCAAAATATAGATGTTTTTTGGATTCATACGCCCGAACTTTTTTGGCTTTTTATACTCAATTACTTGCTCAATAAAAAACAAGTGTATGACGTACATGAAAACTATTTTGAAAATATTTATTTTGCAGATTATTATCCTTCTTGGATAAAAAAGCCTTTAGCACTTTTTGTAAAGAAAATAGAAAAATGGATAGCTCAAATAGCTTGGATTGTTTATGCAGAGTACTGCTATGAAAATATATTACAAGCAAAAAATTATGAAATTATTCCCAATGCTTTTGATGATAGCTTAATTTCTAAGGAATTTACAGTCCCAAACAAAGGTATAGATATACGAATGATTGTCAGTGGAAATCTTTCTGAGGAATGGGGAACCCTACAAGCTATCGACTTTTGGGAAACTCAAAATCAATTTTATCCAGCCTTTTTGATTATTGCTGGTTATGCCCCATTAATTGATTTTGCCCAAAAAATTCGCGAAAGAATTAATAAATCTCCATTCAAAAATCGTTGCGAATTGATTGGTATTGAGCAATATGTCCCTTATCATGAAGTATTAAAAGCAATCCAGAAAAGCCATATCGTTTTAGCACCGTATCAAATTAAAAAAAAATTCCTTAATAAAATTCCTACCAAATTCTATGAAGCTATCGCTATGAAAAAAACGATTTTGTTTAGTAATATCCCTTACTGGAACCAACTAAACGAACAATATTCCTTCGGATTTTGTGTTCATAATTGGCAAGAAAAATGGGAATATAAACTTATTACTGATTGGAAAATACCCAAATCTTTTTATGATTGGCAAGAACAAAAGCCTAAAATTCTAAAAATAATAAAAAAATTGTAACTTGCAAGCATTTTATAATTTAAACTTAATGAAGTTGATATTAAAAACAATAATTAGCTGTCCGCTTTGTGGATTTTCAAAAGAAGAAACCATGCCTCAAGATGCATGTCATTATTACTATGAGTGTCAAAATTGTAAACAAGTTATTAAACCCCAAAAAGGTAATTGTTGCGTTTTTTGTAGCTACGGAACGGTAAAATGCCCACCTATTCAACGCAAACTAAATAATTGTGGTAGAAATGATTAGGCGAATTTCTCTTACTAATATAAACAAAAATTTTATTAGCTTGATTTATTTAAGAATAAGTATTATTTTTGCAAGAAATTTTTTACATTTATGAATAAAATTTTTTTTACATTCATTATTAGTCTTGCCTTTCTGAAAGTTAACGCTCAAACACCGAGCTTTGATTGGACTGCATTAGATGATACCATAAAAACGATACCCGTTATGGACTCTATTGTAGCTTTTGATACAGATTTAAAAAATAATACTAATCGTGCATTAGATATTGTAATTATTAAGCAATCGGTTTCAAACCCCAAGAACTGGGCAAATTATATTTGCGCTGCAAGTACTTGTTATCCCCCTAATCAAGATACCGTGAGGCTATCTATTGACCCCAACACAAATATCAATGTTAAATATGATGTAGATGTAGTTGCTCCTACTAACGGCGATGTAGCAACCTTTAAAGTAACCGTTCTCAATAATCAAAACTCAAATGAGGTTATCACAAAAATATTTCGTGTAAATATTAATCAAACCAACCGTCAACCCAACCTTCATACTTCATTCTCTATTTATCCTAATCCTGTTTCTGATTTTCTAACAGTTAAAATTGATAAAGTTATATTCTCTATTGAAATTTTTAATTTGAATGGACAACTCCTTAAAACTACAAATCAGAACTTCATCAACGTACAAGATTTAACATCGGGTATTTATTTGTTAAAAGTAAATACAGAAACTTATTCTGAATATCATCGAATTGTTAAAGAATAAATTTTTTCATATGCATGAGATAATCTCCAAACTCGTTTGGAGTTATCTTTTATTATTTATGAGTATACAACAAAAAATAAATTTTTCTTTTTACTTTAACAAAAATCTTATTTTTGCAATAAGATATGTTAAAGTTTTTTGAACAAACCATTAAACATTTTAGGACAACAGGAGCTATTGCGGCTTCTTCTGATGAATTAGGAGAATTGTTGGTTACTACGGGCGATATTCGAAATGCAAATTGCATTGTAGAATTCGGACCCGGCACAGGAGTGGCTACAAAATTTATTTTAAAATACAAAAAACCTGAAGCTCTGTTTTTTGCTATTGAAATGAATCCATTTTTTGTAAAAGCAACCCAAAAAAACTGCCCAGAAGCATTAGTTTATCATGATAATGCAATCCATCTGCCAAATTATTTAGCACTTCATCAAAAAAAATATTGTGATATCATTTACAGTAGTCTACCCTGGTCCCTTATTGAAGATAAAGTTCAAGACAATCTTTTGGATGTTATTCAAGAAAACTTAAAAGATGGTGGAGAATTCCTTACTTTTGCTTATATTCACGGAGTTTATCTCCCTAATGGTCTAAAGTTCAAGAAAAAAATTGAAAAACGTTTTAAATGCGTTCAAAAAACTAAAACAGTCTGGTTGAATACTCCTCCCGCTTTTGTTTATCACGCCATTAAATAATCAGTTATTCATCTATTGATTCTAGAATGTCTAAAATCATTTCTTCAATATCTTTTTGATTATTCAACTGGGCAATCATACCATACATAGGTGCTGTTTTTTTGGGTAATCCATTACCACCCGCTAATTTCGTTACATTCTCCGTTATTTTACTTACCACTCTTTCAGGTAGTATCTTAACCGCCGTTTTAGTTACATTTTTGACTACTGAGTTCGTTAAATGAGCCATTTTAAATTGTTTAGATTTTTTCACAGCTTCTTTAAGGTCTTGTATAAAATCCTGTACGTAGTCTTTATGAATGTGATTAACAGTCAAATGTAAACTAGGAGGATTTTGTTGCCTATCAATTAACCAACCTTTCTCAGAAAGTTCATCTGCAACTTCATAAATATCTACTTTATCACTAGTAAAAGCAAACACGGTAGTGATAGGATTACCGATAATTTTCAGTTCAGGGATTTCTTGGATAGCTTGAATGAATTTACGAGTAGTTTCCACAACGGTTTTTACAATTTCTTTATAACCTTCTATTCCAATGTAGTTCATTAGTGCCCAAGCGGCGGCTATATTACCCCCTGAACGTGTGCCTAATATACCAGAAGAACCATAAAGCCCCCCATTCCAGCCCCCATAAACAAAATATTGATAACGTTTGAGCTGTTTATTTTTATATAGAACCACGGATGCTCCTTTAGAAACATAACCGTATTTATGTAAGTCCACCGACATAGAACTGACACCTTCCAAACGAAAATCAAATTCAGGAACTTCGTAACCGAGCATTTCCATAAACGGTAAAATCATACCTCCAACACAAGCATCTACATGTAACCATAAATTTTTCTCCATAGCAAACTCAGCGAGTTTTTGAATGGGGTCAATCATACCATGAGGATAGGAAGGAGCTGATCCTACTAACATGACCGTATTAGAATTTACTAATGCTTTTAATTTATCAACATCTACTTGATAATGTTCATTTAAAGGAGCATGAATAACCTTAATCCCAAAATAATGCCCTGCTTTGTCAAATGCAGGGTGAGCAGATAATGGTATGACCATCTCCGGAACAATTCTCGGATTTTTTTTCAGCGCATAATCCCTTGCCGATTTTACTGCTAACAAAATACTTTCTGTACCACCTGATGTGAAACTTCCTTTTAAAATATCAGGGTCCCCCATCAAAGAAGCCACAGTATAAACTATATCTTTCTCCATTTTTTTTAGGCTTTTGAAAGCCCCAGGGTTGAGAGCATTCTCAATCATAAACATTTTGTAGGCTTGTGCAGAAAGTTCTTGTGCTTCTTCTCCTAAATAATATACCATACTGAAAGCCCTACCCCGCTTCCAGTCTAAATCCTGCTTCTTCAAAATATTAAGTTCCCTTAAAACTTCTTCCTGACTTCTTTTATTTTGAAATATTCTCTTGTCTTCTTTCATGCTTTGATATTTAACAGCAAAATTACAAATAAGCCTAAACTACGCAATAAGGATGGTTATTTTCTAATGCCTAGCGTTGGAGATTTCCAATCAAAATAGTTTGATATTTGCAAAACAATTAGTTTCTTTACAAAAGAATTAGTTTTTGATTGTACCGTTTTACACACAAAAAATTATATTGTCTCATGGAACTTTTTTATTTTATATTTTTTTATATTTGCAGTCGTAAAATGAAAAAAGTATTTCCAATACTTTTATTTACCATATTTACCATTCAAAGCACAAGTACGCTTTGGATATTCACTGCTTTTTATTTACAACAGAATTATATAGCTAAAAACTTATGCATCAATCGTTTTAATCAAAAATCAACTTGTAAAGGAAAATGTCATTTAAAAAAACAGTTTCAAGCAAAAGAAAAACAGGAACAAAAATTTCCCGAACTTAAAACACAAAAAGAATTTGAACTTTTTTTTCAACCATATTCCGATATCATTATATTTTGTAAAAACTTTGAAATTCAAGAGAAATTGAACATTCCTTATTGTAATTTTTATACCTCTGAACTCGTGCGATCTATTTTTCATCCTCCGAAACATACCTGTCTTGGTTAATAAAGTTTACTTTTTATAGCGGGCTATAAGTTTAAGTAAGCCTTACTAAGGGCTTAATTACAAAATTGAGATAGGTATTTTATCAAATTA
Organism: uncultured Bacteroidia bacterium; assembly: GCA_938005475.1. Classification (GTDB taxonomy): domain Bacteria; phylum Bacteroidota; class Bacteroidia; order J057; family CALLMJ01; genus CALLMJ01. Next base: position 36,374 of record CALLNY010000047.1, read on the forward strand.
CATTTATTTAAATATCAAACAAAAAACACAATGATACAAACAAGAGAAATTGTAGTTTGTGACATGGCTTTGTTTGGTAGTGAATTAAGGCATTTTTACCTACGTACTTTAACAGGATTATTAGAACAATTCCCGATTTTAGAATTTCCACATAAACAATCATTCTATACTTTGTTTATAGTGGAGGAAGCTGAAGGGGAAGTTATAATTGATAACCAGAAAATAAGATTAGATGCGCCCCAAGTCATTATCATAAAGCCACGTTGTATAAACAGCATAAACATTAATCGTAAAGCCAAAGGAAAAATGATTTGCTTTACAGAAGATTTTTTCTCCTTACGTTACAACAATAATACGTTGCATCAGTTTTCTTTTTTACAAAATGATGCAAAACCCTATACGCGTTTGAATAATGAAGGAAAAAATCGTTGGAGAGTCTTAATCCAACTTCTCTCTGAAGAATATAATTCCAAAAAAAGAGAGACACAGAACGTTCTTCGCTCCTACCTTAACATTATATTATTTGAGTTAGAAAGGCTATATAATCCTATCGGACTCATAAAATCCCACAACTTAAAACATGAAAAAATTCATGAATTTGAACGACTAATTGAAGAATTCTTCCCTATCAAAAAACTCCCTTCTGAATATGCGGAGATGCTGAATATCAGTCCTAATTATTTAAACAAAATTTGTAAAGAGGAAACAGGATGCACGGCAGGAGACTTAATCAGAAAGCGAATTATCATTGAAGCCCAAAGGTTATTACATTACACTAACTATTCTATTAAGGAAATAGCCGATAAATTGGGCTTTGAAAACACGTCGTACTTTGTTACGTTTTTTAAAAAACAAACGGAAATAACACCTGAACAATTTAGAAAAAATCAATTTAATTAAAAATTTATA
>CALLNY010000048.1 GCA_938005475.1 uncultured Bacteroidia bacterium
GAAGGAAAATCTTTTATCCATTCCAATTCCATTTTATCTTTGTTCCAATAAAAAATAGCCGTAACCTTTCTCGTAAGAGAATAACGAATTAAATTTCTTCTCTTTCCCTGATGTTTTTTTTTACGAGGCTTTTTTCTTTTATCGCACTCACCATCTAAATTTCTACGTGAAATCAAATAAATCTCATTCTCATGCTTCAATAACAAAGAACTGTCGTATTTAAATTTAGAAAATTTTTTTTCCCAAGTAGCAAAATCGGGGTAATTGGCTTTGCATAAATAAGAACCAATCCCTTCTAATCGTACCACAGCATATAAATCACCCTTATCATCCCAAATAAACTCACCTTCTTCACCCGAGAAACCATCAACTTGTGGCTTTTCACTTAACTTTTTCCAATGATAACCATCTTCCGAAACCAAAAGACGTAAATCCGCTTGATGCTTCTTTTTAAACAAACCTACTCCATAATAGACTGACATATACAATCTACCCTGAAATTCACGAACTCGCCACGGAACATAACCTTCCCAACCTATACTTGATGGCTCACTCCAACTTCCTTCTCCTATAAATTTACAAACAAAAATATTTTCAGGACTAAATTTTATATTAGAACCTTTTAAAGTAAAAAACAAAAAATAAAGCGTATCTTTAAACACAAAAAAACGAGGTTCTCGTAAATCTTTCCTATAAAAAAAAGTCTTTTCTAATTTCCAATTTTGAAAATCTTCTGATGACAACAAATATAACACTGATTTCTTTGAAGGAAAATGACTTGGTGCTGTACGAAATGCTAAATAGTATCGCTCGTTATACCTGATTAAATCCACATTATTATTGGATTTTTGAATTTTACATTCTTTCGGCATTAGTTCTGTTAGATTTATCCATTCAGAATCTGTAATTTGAAATTTTCCTTGACCAAAAGAAATGTAATAACTAAAACAAAAAATGATTATGTTTAATATAGAATGAAATTTCATCGCTACAAAAATAGATTTTTTTTAATTTTGTGGCATAATTTCATATGTCTATTCAACTATTTGCATCTCGTCATTACATTAATGAAGTTCAAAATTTTTCTTTTTTCTCTAAAACTCAATCCCAAATTGACCATAACAATATTTTTATTTACGCTGAACCCAATTTTTACATAGAAGAAATTCAAATCCATGCAAACCAATCAGAGAATACAATTCTATTAGGTTGTTCCAAGACTGGTCTTTTTCCCCTTCTTGCTCAATTAGGTTTAAAAAATATTCAAGCCAAAATAATAGGTTACAATGAAATTCCTTTTTTCTTACAATTTCCGAAAATAGAAGTAACTCTTTTCAATGAATTAGAAAAACCCTATTTTGAAAATTTATTTCAAGTTTTAGATATTCCCGTATTTTTTGTTGAGGATTCACCTGGCTTTGTTGCCGCCAGAGTCATTAGCATGATTGTAAATGAAGCCGCTTTCATGGTTAATGAACAAATCGCTGATTTCCAAAGTATTGATTTAGGAATGAAATTAGGAACGAATTATCCTTTCGGTCCTTCTGAATGGCTTGAAAAAATAGGTATTGATTTTATATTCAATATATTACAAAATTTACATCATCGTAATCCTACGGGGCGTTATAAAATTGCACCTTATCTACAAAAATTATACTATCAATCTAAAATTCAAAATACTGTAAACTAATATGTTAAGCATACATTTTATTCGTCAAAATCCTGATTTAATCATTCAAGGACTTACCAAAAAACACGTTGAAAACGCATCAGAAAAGGTTCAACAAATTTTAGAAATAGACCAAAAGTATCGTGATAATTTGGTTCTATTAGAACAAAAACGTTCTGAAATGAACAAATTATCCAAATCCATTGGTGCTGAAATGGGCAAAGGAAACAAAGAATTAGCCGAGCAACTAAAAACTCAAACTTCTTTGATGAAAAAAGATATTGAAGAACTCGAAAAAAATAATGAAGAGCTTCAAAATGTATTACATCAATCTATTGTTGCTCTACCCAATATACCCCATGAAAGTGTACCTAATGGAAAAACCGCAGAAGATAATGTAACAGTCTATGAAAACCAACGTTCCAAAGAAATTTTTGAAGGTGCCCTACCCCATTGGGAACTATCCAAAGAAAAAAATATCATAGACTTTGAAACTGGTGCTAAAATTGCAGGTGCGGGATTTCCTTTATACAAAGGCTGGGGAGCCAAATTACAACGTGCATTAATCAACTTTTTTTTAGATAAAGCCAACGCCGCTGGCTACACCGAGATGCAACCCCCTATTTTAGTAAACCCAGATTCCGCTTTTGCAACTGGGCAACTTCCCGATAAAGAAGGGCAAATGTATTATGTTAATCAAGACGATTTCTACCTCATTCCTACCGCAGAAGTCCCCATAACCAATATCTACCGCGATATGATTCTTGAAGAAAAAGATTTACCTATAAAAAATTGTGGTTATACGCCATGTTTTAGAAGAGAAGCAGGTTCTTACGGAGCTCATGTACGAGGACTAAACCGTCTTCATCAATTTGATAAAGTAGAAATTGTTCAAATTACAACTCCTTATAAATCTTACCAAGCCCTAGAAGAAATGGTTGAACACGTAAAAGGATTGATGGAAGATTTAGAATTGCCTTTCCGAATTTTAGCGCTCTGTGGT
>CALLNY010000049.1 GCA_938005475.1 uncultured Bacteroidia bacterium
GTATATGGGGCAGTAGCATTTTTGCGTGCGAATGCTCATGCGGATAAATATGCTCAAAGGAAAGGATTATTTGTGATTAAAGCTACTGGGGAAAGTGCGAAACTGTTAAATGATGAAAAATTTGAGCCGACTGTTTTTTGAGAATAGCTCTTATTTGTTGAAAATAGTCATTTATTTTATTGATTCGTAGTTTTGCGGAGTATTTTAGCACCGAGAGTATTTAAACGTTCTTCAATTTTCATGTAACCTCTATCAATTTGCTCAATGTTATAAATTTTGCTGATGCCATGAGCAGATAAAGCCGCGATAAGCATAGCCACACCTGCCCGAATGTCGGGAGAGGTCATAGAAATCCCCCTTAGGGGATGGCTTCTTGCTAAACCAATTACCGTTGCACGGTGAGGGTCACATAAGATAATTTGAGCGCCCATATCAATCAATTTATCAACAAAAAATAAACGGCTTTCAAACATCTTCTGATGGATGAGAACAGTGCCTTTTGCTTGGGTAGCTAAAACTAATGCAACACTGATTAAGTCAGGAGTAAAGCCAGGCCAGGTATGGTCGGATACGGTTAAGATGCTACCATCAATATAGGTTGAAATTTCGCATACATCTTGTTCAGGGACTATGATTTTATCGGTTTCAATTTGAAGCTTTACGCCGAGTTTTTGAAATACATCAGGGATGATACCGAGTTGGTCGTGATAAGCATTTTGGATTACAAGGTGTCCCTGGGTCATCGCCGCCATTGCAATAAAACTCCCGATTTCAATCATATCCGACTGAATTTTGTGGTAAGTACCATTCAAGCGAGAAACCCCCGTAATATGGAGTAAGTTAGAACCGATACCTTCAATTTTTGCCCCCATAGTAACTAACATTTTACAGAGTTGTTGCACATAAGGCTCACAAGCGGCATTGAAAATAGTAGTAGTTCCTTTAGCAAAAACGGATGCCAGAATTACGTTAGCAGTACCTGTAACCGATGCTTCCTCTAAAAGGACATAATTACCTTGTAATCCATTTGCACTAGAGGCTTTATATATTTGATTTTGCGCTTCATAATGAAAATTAGCACCTAATTTTTGTATACCCAAGAAATGAGTATCTAAACGTCTTCTTCCAATTTTATCTCCCCCAGGTTTAGGCATAACCGCATATCCTAAACGGCTTAATAAAGCCCCCACTAACATGATTGAACCCCGCAAACTCGCCGCATCTCTTAAATATTCTGGTGAATAAAGATATTCTTCATTTATATTTTTTGCTCTAAAAGAATACTTCCCCTCTTGTAACTTTTGAATCTCTACCCCTAACTTATGAAGAATCTCAATTAGACGTAAAACATCTAAAATTTCAGGGATGTTATCAATAATCACTTCTTCTTCCGTCAAAACTACAGCAGAGAGCACTTGTAACGCTTCATTTTTGGCTCCTTGTGGCAAAATCTCCCCATATAATTTATGCCCCCCTTCTACCTCAAAGTATTCCATATTTTATTTTTTGTTGTAGAACTTTTTGTTCTTATTATAATTTGGATTATGCTTCTTTTTATTGTTCTTATTCTTGGATTTATTTTTTGAGATATTAATGGTTTGAAGTGAGATTTCTTCTTTGTTAAGAATCAATTTACCTCCCGATAGTACTGCTAAATGCTGAAAAATAGTGTCATCCTCAACTTTTTCCTCGTTCATTTTTTGAGCACATAGTTTCATGAGATTGGCAAGATTTTGGATTTGATAATTTTTTTGTTCTCCCTCAGGCATTTCAATAATTTTCTCTATCAGTATTTCTATATTTTTGCCATATTGTCTAAATCTCGGAGGATTATAATGATAAGTAAGGCGTTCATGTGGTAATTCTTCAATATTTTTTTCTAATTCTGATAAATCATAAGGGCAATCAACTTCTAATTCATAATTAGCCAAAATAAACAAATGATGCCATAATTTCTTTTTATAATCTGTCATATCTTTTTGTTGCGGATTCACCGCAGACATGGACTTAATGAGCTGATTAGAATGGTAATTTCTTTCTTCACGAGAAGGAATTTTTTTGATTTCTTCGATGATTTGTAAAATATTTCTTCCATAATCTTTGAAAGGTAAAGGTGGAAGTTCAGTGTAGTATTCCAAGTTTTTCATTCTGCAAAGTTAGCGAATGATAGTTACAGAACCAAGTTTTTGTATTTTTTTACCTTTTTTGGTAGTAGCTTTAATGACGAAAGTATAGGCATCTTCTTGTACAGCTTTCCCTTCAAAAGTTCCATTCCAACGGACGGTAGGATCAGCAGTTTGGAAAACTAAATGCCCCCAACGGCTCCAAACAGTAACAGAAAAATCCGTGATATTACGAGTGTAGATATCCCATGTATCATTTAAACCATCATTATTCGGCGTAAAAGCAGTAGGTATCCATAAATAGGATTCGTCATCAATATAAATATATTTTGTGATGGAGTCTGTACAATTGGCATTGGATACTATTAAGGTGATAGGGAAAGTTCCACCTGTTTGATATTCCGTAGTTGGGTTTTGGATATTTGAAGTTTGCCCATTGCCGAAGGTCCATGACCAAGTGATGACGTCATTAGAACTTTGGTCTATGAATTGAACGGTAGTAAAGGACAGGGCGGTATCGGAGGGGTCAGAAGTAAAATTAGCAATGGGATTAGTATGTACTGTAACGGTTACGGGTTCAGAGGTAGCTGTTCCACAACTATCGGATATAGTTACTTCATAAGTACCTGATTGTGTTACGGTTATAGATTGAGTCTGTTCACCAGTAGACCATAAGTAACCTTGTGCAGGGCTGGAGGTTAGTATTACCGAACCTTTACCTTCGCAGAAAGTTAATGGACCTGTTACAGAAATAGTTGCTTGGGGAATCTGCCGAACCGTAACCACAATAGGGTTGGAAGTGGTAGAACAACCATTCGAGTCCACGGTTACAGTATAAGTACCGGGTGTTGTAACGCTAATAGTTTGAGTTGTCTGCCCAGTAGCTATACCGTTATTAAACCAAAGATAACTATTATAACCAGTCCCAGCATTTAGGATTACGGTTTCACCTACACACAGGTTAGTATTTCTATCGGGCGTTATTACGGGATTGGGGTTAGGTTTAAATAAGATATTGACTGTATCCGAAGTTGCAGTGCATAGATTAGAGTCTACGACTACGTAGTATTGTCCGGATTGGGATACAGTTAAAGTAGATTGAGTTCCTAATGGAGTTCCATTTTGATTAAACCATTGGTAACTGGAGTAGGTTCCATTAAGTTGCAAGGTATGAGATTGACCATCACAAAATTCTAAATTAGGAGTATTAAATTTTGGGTTAGGAGCTTGGCGAATATTAAAATTAAAGAATGCGGTATCGGCACAGCCGTTTGGGGCGTTGTAAATGTATTGAACGACATGCGTGCCAGCACCTGCAAGAGCGGGGTCAAAGGTATTTCCCACAACACCATTGCCTGAAAAAGTTCCACCTGCGGGAGTCGCATTCAGGGTAATAGGACTTTCGTTGGTACAAAAATCTGTATTGGAATTGGTGATATTAGCTTGTGGTTTAATCAAACCGAATGCAAAAGGAACAGGTTGAAAGGAAAGCCAAGCAGTTTTAGTTAAACTGTTGGGATTGGTAATGACGGGTTGCATATTTTCCCAGAAATTACCTGCATTCCAGTGAGCCATTGTTTCTTTGATGGGGTCGGCAGGGTCAAAAAACATTTCAATTTGTGAAGGTGCATTATTGTTGAGAGATTTTCTAATCCAATGGTAATAATCGGGATTGATTAAGCATAAGGTAGTATCTTTTTGATTTCTATCAAAACCTTCTGTCGTTGCATCAAGATTAGCGAAACGGACGCCGAAGGAGTCTCTATCGGTGACGGAGGGAGTAAGGAGTATAGGTCTATATTTACCGGGTTCACCTGTGGGAAAGAGGTAACCGACAGTTTGGTTCATAGTTCTTTGGAAATAACCATTTTGAAAAGAACTTACAAAACCTGTTGTTCTTAAAACAGAATTAGGGTCGGGATTGGTAACATACAGGGTATTGTTACGAGTTTGTAGTTGTCTATCATTGAGGTTAATGGAGTTTTCTACGAATTCGTTGTTATCCATAGATTTCAAGCCTGATCCAGTTAAGATTAAGTCATAGAATAAGATAGGGTCTAGTCCACCCATTACCTGATCATTACCGTAAAGAAAAACTTTGCCAGGTAGGTGGTCAAAAAACATTTGATTACCAGCATTATTGTACAAAGTATCTTGAATATACATTTCGCCATCGTTGAAGACTTTTCCATTGGCTTGGTTTAAAAAACCACCTTCAACTGTAAAAACTAAATTAGGACCTATGTATAGGGTATCCCCTTTATTGGTAGCAATAATTTGTGATTGTAAGTATGAGAAAGTGAAGAAGAATGAAACCCAAACAAACTTTTTTATCATAATGGAATTTTTCCGCTAATTTAAGGTATCTTTTTTAGATTTCCAAATTCCTTCATCAATATTTGGAAAATTTATTTTTACAGGGGCTTTTTGTTGTTTGGTTTTTAGTAGAATATTTAGCCCTTCAACTACTACTGAGAAAAACATCGCAAAATAGATATAACCTTTGGGTATATGAATACCCATACCTTCAATGACAAGGGTCATACCGATTAACATCAGAAAAGATAAGGCAAGGATTTTACTGGTAGGATGTTTTTCAATAAATTTAGCAAGAGGAACGGCAAAAAAATACATACAAATCAAAGAAATGCCCACCGCAGTACACATAACCCAAACTTGTCTAGCAATACCCAAAGCAGTAATTATAAAATCCATAGAAAAGACGGAATCCAAGAAGAAAACTTGTAGCATCACAGTACCAAAACTACTAATTCTTTGAATATAAAAGTTTTCTTTATCTTGCTCTTCCAGTTTATGATGAATTTCTTTAATGGATTTGTATAACAAAAATAAGCCCCCACCAATAAGAAAAACTTCTTTAAGTGTAAAAGTTTTACTTGTAATAGTAAATAATTCACCAACCGATTTAATCAGCCAATCTAAACCAATCAACATCAAACCTCTTAAAATAAAAGCCATAAAAAGCCATAAGTTTCGTGCCCTCTCATGATATTCTTTCGGTAAATTGCTGATAATAATCGAAATAAAAATAACGTTATCAATTCCTAATGCAATTTCTAAAATAGTAAGCGATAATAAATCAATAATAAAATCCATAAGTTATAAGTTACATTTTAGGCTAAATAATTTTATTTTCTGAAATAACAAATTTTTATAAGACCTTCCAATAGGAATATTTTGATGCTGAATAACTATAAAGCCATCTTCAATTTTTTCGATTCCATTTAAGGTATAATATTTGAAAAAACAAAAACCAGATATTAATAAACTGCTCGAATGAGTCAACAATTTCTAATACTTCAAACCTCATTTGGGTCAAGCAAAACTCTAAAATCTAATGCAAAAGAATATTCATCTTCTACGATGAGAACCTTATCATTCATATTTATAAAAACCTTCTTTGGTTTTTTTTCCAAACAACCCTGCATCTACTTTTTTTTGTTGAATGATAGAAGGCTGAAACCTTGGCTCAAAAAAATACGATTCATAAAGTGATTGGGTTACGGAGTGGTTTGTTTCTACGCCGATTAAATCCATCAATTTAAAAGCACCCATTTTAAAACCACAATTTTCTAAAATATTATCAATAGTCTGAACATTCGCTATGTTTTCTTCCAATATTTTTAAACTTTCTAAGTAATAATGCCTCGCAACTCTATTCACAATAAAACCCGGGGAATCTTTTACTATTACTACATTCTTTTGAAGAGAATTTACAAATTCAATAGCTTTTTGCAAGGTAATATCAGATGTTTTTTCAGCGGGAATGATTTCTACCAACTTCATTAAGGGCGCAGGATTAAAAAAATGGATACCTATCATGTTTTGAGGTTTCTGAAGGACAGAAGCAATTCTTGTGATGGGAATTGTAGAAGTATTAGAAGCCAGAACGCTATCAGGATTATAATTTTCTAATTCTTGAAATATTTCTTGTTTTAACTTTAAAATTTCAGGTACCGCTTCTATAACAATTCTAGCTCGTACACCGCTTAATTCCTTGAGGTATTCTATTTTAGATAGCATAATCGTTTTAGTTTCGGGTAAAATTTTATTTTTTTGCACACTCCCTTCAAAAAAATTCTCTATATTTTTTTGAGCTTTTAATAGACTATCCTCGTATTTATCATAAAGCAATACAGAAAAACCTGCCTGTAAACAAACTATAGCTACTCCATAGCCCATTATTCCTGAACCAATAATTCCAACTTTGTTATTTTCCATTTCAATTCGATTGCAAAAATGCTTATTTTTAACCATTAAACAAAATTTTTTAGTAAATTGATTATCAATTTTTTAATGATATTATTCTGATTTTTTAACAAAAAAAGTTGTGTTTTACAATTTTCTTTCCTAATTTTGTAATCAAACAAAACTCAACAATTATGAGAAATATTTTATTTTTAATGTTATTAGGGTATTGCTCTTTCATTTATGCGCAAACTCGCACGTGGAATGGATTAGTAAGTAATGACTGGAACGACAATTTAAACTGGACTCCAGCGGTTGTACCAGGAGCAATGGATAATGTGGTTATCAATAACGGTAGCCTTCCTAATTATCCTGTAATTCCAACAGGAGGCGTAACGATTTTATCTCTGACAATGTCAGCAGGTAGCATCAACTTAAATGGAGAAACTTTGACTATATCAGGTGCGAAAAATAGTGTTTTAAGTGGAGGTACTATCTCCAGCGGAACACTATCTTTCAATATAGCATCTTCAAACAATCTTACTTTTAGTGGTACTTTTACATCAAATGCCGCTATTACAGGTACAGCGGGAAGAATATTCTTTAACGGAGGAAACTTTAACGGCACCGTCAACCTAACCAAAACAGGTATAGGGACTACTTGTAATGGAGGAAGTACTTTTAATGCTCCTGTTACACTTACTAATGCTAGTAACTTCATATGGAGAATGGGTAACACTATTGCAGACAACTATAATGCTACGGCTGCCTTCAATAATACGGGCACATCTCAACTCCAAATTGCTTATGGAGTATCCGCCAATTATACTAATGATTTTATTATTAGTGCAACTTCAGGAAGTGTTCTTGTTGGTGGACCTTCAGCAAACGTAACATTAGATAATAACATTGATGTATCTGGTGTAACCAATGCTACAGTAACCTTCCAAAACTGTACTTTTAATCAACTTTTATTAACTTTAATTCTAGGTACCAATGGTACATATAGTTCATTGACATCTACTTATAATGGTGTTTTTAAAGTAGTTACTTCAAGATTTTTATCAAGAGAAAGTATTTACAACCAAGATGTATCAATAGACAGAACTAATAACACTACACCTGATTATTCCTACGGTGGTAATATATTCAATGGAGATGTTTCTATAACACTAAATGGTAGTGTAGGCGGTAGATTTGCTAATATACTTGGTGATAGTTTCAATTCTAATTTGTTTGTTAATCATAATGGAACCAGCGCTTTTTCTTTTGCTCACAATGGTAATAATCAAATTCAAGGCATTTTAAATGTGAATAATCAAACAGGTACTCTAACATTTGGTTATATAAATGGTGCTTCTTTGAATATTAATGGAACCACTACCCTTAATAATAATTCTATAGGAACTATCCGCTTTGCACAAAATGCTGGCTCAACTGTAAACTTTTTAAGCCCTATTACATATAACAATAATGGAGGTGGTAACTTACGATTTGGAAATGGAGGTGGAAGCAGTAATTGGTCAGCGGGAGTAAATTTAAGTGTTGGTTCACATGCAGGCGGTACTATTCAATTAGGTTATGTTAATGCAATTAGCCCCCAAACCATCAATATCCCTAATGGTATTTTAACCATCAACAATTCAGTTTGGAACGGAAATGTTACTTTTAGTGCACCAGATATTAGAACGGCTAATTCTACTTATAATGCTAACGCAAGGTTAACTAAAAATGGTGCAGGTATAAGCGCCTCAACTGGTGGAAATGTATTCAACGGTACAACTGAAATCATTAATAGTGGAACGGGAACATTCAGAATGGCTACAGTAACAGGTGATGACTTTAACAGTAATGTTAATTTTATTCGCAATAATGGTGTTTTAGTACCTGTTTATAATGCTACTTCTACATTTTCAGGCGATGTTATTGTTACTTCTACTACTACCATCAATTTTAATGGAACTGCAAGCAGTTTTGCAGAATTTGATGGTATTGGAACGCAAAATCTTTCTGCTACCAGTGGAACCAACTTATTTAGAAACGTTATCTTAAATAAACCTTCTGGCTCTGTTGTTCTTAATAATACGATGGAAATTAACAATGTAGGAACTATACAGTTTAATAACAGTGGTATTTTGAATTTAAATAATCAGGTTCTAAAAATCTCTAATCTTAACGGCTCTGCCATCTCAAGAACCTTAGGAGGTATTTTATGTGAATCTACTACACACACTGGGCGGGTAGAATGGGCTATTAATACTAACACTGACGTTCACGAAATTCCTTTTATCAATAATGTAGGAGAATATGTTCCTTTCATTGTAACTCTAACATCAGGAAATCTAGGAACGGTACAAGTTTCCACTTATGGAACTTCAGCAGATAATCTTCCCTATCCAATTGGCGTAACCGAATTATTGAACAATTCTGCAAAAAATAATAGCAAATATACAGCAGATAGATTTTATGTAGTAATTCCTTCTGGTTCTTCTTATACTGCAAATGCAACTTTCAGTTATGGACTTAGTGAGATTTCAGCCCCTAATACTATTGATGTAAACTCCCTAAAAGCGCAAAGATGGAACGGTTCTTTATGGGAAGATCCTGTAGGTTCTGTAAACGTTACATTGAGACAAGTAACTGTCTATGGTATTACTCAATTTAGTCCTTGGACTATTGCAGATGCATCAGAGCCTCTTCCTGTTCAGTTTATTAATTTTGATGCAAAACTAAATGGATCATCTGTAGATTTATCATGGACGGTTGCGAATGAAAAAGATAATAACTATTTCTCTGTTGAAAGAGGAATAGATGGAACGAATTTTTATAGTATAGGAAAAGTAAATAGTTTAGGTAACACATCTAGTACAAGAACTTATGAATACTTTGATTTTAATCCCATAAAAGGTATATCTTATTACAGAATTAAACAAGTAGATTTAAATGGATCCGAAACTTTCTCACAAGTAAGAACTGTAAGATTTGATGAGTTAATGGGTTGGGTTACTTACTACCCTAATCCCACAAAAAATCAAGTTATCTTCAATTTAAGTAAAACAAATGCTACAGATGTAGAAGTAAATGTTACGAATGCTTTAGGTCAATCCGTTTGGTATGGTCACTTAAATCCCCCAACTCAAAGAGAATACACACTAGAAGTATCTAATTGGACAAGGGGAATTTATTTTGTCAATATCAAGATTGATGGAAAAATAACTACGTCTAAATTAATCCTTGAATAGGAGTACACAAATCACAACTTTTCTTAGGCTGTCTAAAAAAGACAGCCTTTTTATTTAAAAACTTTTTTATAAAGATAGTTAGAATTTTAAAAGTAACTATATTGCGTAAATTTTTTTATGGGAGTAATTGAAAGTAAAATCAATAAACAAAGTGCAGAGTTTAAAAAGAATTATGAAGCAATGCTTGAGCTTTGTAATCAATTGAAAAGTGAATTAAAGAAATCGCTTTATCAAGGAGAAGAGAAGTATATCCAGCGATATCGTGAATCAGGGAAACTATTAGCTAGAGAAAGAATAGAACTGTTATTAGACAAAGATAGTCCTTTTTTAGAGCTAATGCCGTTAGCGGGATATGGAATAAAAGGGAATTTTACTTTAGGGGGTACGATGATAGCAGGGCTTGGAATCGTGAGTGGAGTTTTATGTTTAATTACTGCGAATGTTGGAACGATAAAAGGAGGCTCCATAGATTATACTACCTTGCAAAAAAGCTTCAGGGTCAATGAAATAGCTATGGAAAATCAACTTCCTATCATCAATTTAGTGGAGTCAGCAGGCGCAAATTTACCCGATCAAGCAAAAATTTTCAATTATGGAGG
>CALLNY010000050.1 GCA_938005475.1 uncultured Bacteroidia bacterium
TCTGAAACGCCATCACCGTATTCAAAAAATCTAAAAGGAATTCCTTATGCCTCTCGTTCGCAAAAATGAACTTAAAACCAAAATCCGTTAAAAGATTGATATATCTAGACATACAGCAAATATAATTATTTTGGAGATATAGAGTTTATTGTTCCCAAGATTTTATTTGGTCATCAATTTTATGAAGCAAAGTAAATCGTTTTTTGTCGGCAGTGATGAGATGTGTCATATTTTTTTGTTCAGGGAACTTACGAAATAATAAACGGTTGTTTAAAGAAAGGTTTTCGGTATTTTTAATTTTAGGATATTCGAATAAAATTTCAGCTTTATCAACAGTTATGTTCATATTTATCCATTTTAAAGTCAATAATTTTTTGTTTTGATATAAAAGAAAGTATTTACGGAGGTAATTTTGGGTGTAAGAATGAATATCGGGGTCAGTGATAAAAATTTTCTTTTGATAAAAATCGGAGAGTTCAATCTCGAGGTCGTCCCAAAAAACATGAGAAGATACTTGTAAACAGTTATCAACATGGTTTATTAGAGTGACGGAGAGGTAAAACTTATGGGCTGGTTTAAAAGAGGTTGAGGTTATGAATAACCAAAAGAGCCATAGATAGAGATTCCATACTTCTTTCATTAGGAATTAGAAACCATTACTGAAGTTAAAGCTTTTTGTTCTAGATCGGTTTTGATGGGGAGCGTAACAGTGAAAGTAGTTCTACCGGGAACGGATTCTACGCTAATAGTACCATAATGTTTTTCTACAATTTTTTTACAGATATCTAAACCGAGGCCTGTACCTTGCCCTTCGGGCTTTGTAGTAAAGAAAGGTTCAAATATTTTTTGTTGAATTTCAGGGGGAATGCCTTTGCCGGAGTCAGTGAATTTTACAACGATATTATCGTCAATTTTTTTTATGCTGATTTCTAATGTACCTTTATTGTTCATAGCATGAATAGCATTAGATAAGAAGTTAGTCCAAACTTGGCTTAATTCATCGGAATAAGTATAGATAGAGGGTAGATTTTCATCGAAATCTCTTATCACTTCGATACCGTATTTGAGTTGGTTATGATAAATAGTAAGGACGACGTTGATGTTTTCAATTAAGTTAGTAGGGACGGGTCTATCGTCTAGCTGTCTACGGGAGTAATTTTTGAGGGCGAAGACGATTTTTTGAATTTTATGAATAGCAATTTCAATGTTATTGATGTTGAGTCGTATTTTACCCATGCTATTAGCCATGTCTAATATAAAATCTGATTCGGGCAGTTTGAGGAGGGGTATAAATTCATCGATATTGTTGATTAGCCCAATTTTAACGAGTTTAGGAGCGATAGTGTTATCTTCAAATCCATGGGATTCAAGAAAAGCTTGAATTTGTTTTTTATATTGTCTTTCTTCTCTACTGGAGAGTTGGTCGGAGAAGTTCATGGCTCTTTCAACCATTTTGTTGAACAGTTTAATTTGTTCATCATTTAAGATTTTATAGAGTTTAGGGCTTTCTAGGAAAACGGTTTCAATACCATTAGCGATGTTGGTTCCGGCAGCTTGGATAGCGCCGATAGGAGTATTGATTTCATGTGCAATTCCCGCAACTAATTGCCCTAAAGTAGCCATTTTTTCGGATAAAATTAGTTGGTCTTGAGTATTTTTTAGTTCGGAGTATGCGGCTTCAATCTTTTTACTAGCTTCTTGTTGTGCAGTAATATCAATGAAAGCGGCTAGAACAGTATCCATTCCTTGATAACTTACCAAACGTAAACTTAATAGTATCCATCCTTTTCTTGTATTAGAATTTTCAACTATTTCAAAAGTAAGTTCTTTATTGTTGATTTCTTTTTCAGGATTTTCATGAAGTTCACGAATTAAATCGTTCCAATTTGTATTCACTAAAAAATTAGGTATCGCTTTGTTGATTAAATCTTGGGACGACATATTAAGAAACTCAGCTAACCCTTCATTAGCGTAGATAACCACTTGGTTAATAGGAGACATTAAGAATAATGGAATAGGAATACCTTGAGCAATCTTTTGGAACTGTTCGTTGGCTTTGGTTGCTTCGGTTATATCACGGTAAGACCACACTCTACCAATGATTTTGTCTCCAATTTTTTGAGGGAAAGAGTATCTTTCAATAGTTCTACCATCTTTTAGTTCTATTTTATCGTAACTTTCTTGGTTTTGGTGATTATACAAAAAAAGTACTTTGTTCATAAAAGCGGCGGGGTCTTTAACTTGTTTTAGAATATGAGCGAGGACTTGTTTATCATCTTGAGATTCTATGATACTATGGGGTATGTTCCATATTTGGATGAATCGATTGTTTACATTAAGCATTTTACCTTGTGGATTTACTGCAAGGATACCGTCCGCTGTTGCCTCAAAAGTAGCACTGAGTAAAGACAAAGATTCGTCTACGTTCCTTTTTACATCTTCTAATTCTTCATTTGCTCTTTGGTATTTAAGAGATTGTACTTCTAATTCTTTGATTTTGTTTTTTAGGTTTATTTCGTTTTGTTGAAGTGTTTGGAGTTCTTTTTCGCTTTTTTGAATATTAGGAAACAACAAAAGAAAGAGTGCGGATAAGCCAATTATCCATATTGAAGCCGATCCTATCAAGATGGAATTAGGTAAGGTGAAATTTCCAACAATGGGAATAATAACCGTTAATAACCCCAATAAGCAGAATAAGGCTACTATAATCCATAAGGACTGAATGGAATTTAATTTCATAATTTGCTTAATTTTGTTGCTTCGCAAAGATAATAAAAAATTTTTAATTGTATGGCAGATTTATTAGAAAACAAAATGCAATTTTCACAATATGTTATCATGGAGCATTTTTACACACTTCAAGGAGAGGGGTACTGGACGGGCATTCCCGCTTATTTTGTTCGTTTAGCAGGGTGTGACGTAGGTTGTCATTGGTGTGATGTCAAAGAATCTTGGGATGACTCAAAATTTCCACATTATACTGTGGAAAAAATTATACAGAATATTCAAAATACTCCTGCTTTACGCGTAGTAATTACTGGTGGTGAACCTCTACAACAAAATATGGATGCTTTATGTTTAGCTTTAAAAGCCCATCAATATAAAATACACCTTGAAACTTCAGGGGCTTACTCTTTATCTGGTCGATGGGATTGGATATGTTTATCCCCCAAAAAATTTAAACAACCGCTTGAAACGATTTATCCTTTTGTCAATGAATTAAAAATCATTATATTTAATCCTTCTGATTTTGAATTTGCCGAGCATCATGCGCAATTATGTCCTGAAAACACGATTTTGTATTTACAACCTGAGTGGTCAAGGAAAGATAAAATGCTTCCTCTCATCATTGATTATGTAAAGCGAAATCCCCAATGGCGTGTGAGTTTACAAACTCACAAATATATGGACATTCTCTAGCTATGGACCTTATAGAAAAATTACAAAACGCTTTAAGAATTGAAAAAGAATACGAAATTTTTCAGTTTGAGCAATTATTAAAACAGAAAAGTTTGCAGGAACGTGTGCAAAGTGGTATTTCTTTTTATCCTATTCAATTTCAGGAAGAAAAACTAACAACGGGTAATCAAGTTATATTAGAATTTCAATTACAATCTTTCACTAATTCTAATACAAAGTTACAAAATGGGCAAGTAGTTTCAATTTTTACTTTGCAAGATCTTCCTAGTAAAGAGTCTAAATCTTTCAAGGCGGTTTTATTGTCTATTCATAAGAATTCTGTTCGTGTAATACCCTACAATAGCGAAATACCGGATTGGTTGGAAGGTGGTAAATTGGGGTTAGATATTTATTTTGATGAGACAAGTTATTTTTTAATGGAACAAGCTCTTGAAAAACTTAAAGAAAAAGGAAGTTCATATCTTGAGCAGTTTAAAAAAATCTGCTTCAGTCGAGAAAAATTAAATTTTAGTGAATTTTATGAAGTAAAAAATCCACAATTGAATGATTCCCAATGCAAAGCTATCTCTAAAATACTGACTGCAAAAGAATTGGCTATTATACATGGACCTCCTGGAACTGGTAAAACTACTACCTTGACATATTCTATAGAATACCTTGTAAAAAATCAAAACAAAATATTAGTTTGTGCCGCTTCTAATACTGCTACGGACTTGCTCGCTTTACGGTTGTCTCAAAAAGGATTAAAAGTTATTCGGTTAGGGCATCCTGCAAGAATAGACCCTGAGCTATGGAAACTTACGCTTGATGCCGCTTGTGAAAATGAAGCTTTCTATCCACAAATTCATGAACTCCGCAAGCGTGCATTGGATTTAAAGAATCAAGCGTTAAAATTTAAAAGAAATTATCAATTACAACATAAGTTAGAGCGTAAACAATCACTTTATGAAGTAAGACAACTGCAAAACGAGGCACTTGAACTGGAAAAAAATATTATTCAAAAGGTTTTAAAGGATGCTCATGTAATATGTTGTACGTTAACAGGAGCAAGCAATGAGTATTTAGATAAAATTTTTTTTGATGTATTAGTGATAGATGAGGCGGCTCAAGCGCTTGAACCTGCTTGTTGGATAGCTATTCCCAAAGCTAAAAAATGGATTTTTGCGGGAGACCATCACCAGTTACCACCTACTGTTAAGTCGTTTGAAGCTGAAAAACAAGGACTATCTATAACGCTTTTTGAAAGGCTTATTCAAAAGTATCCAGAAGCTTCCGTAATGTTGGATATACAATATCGTGCTAATCCTGTAATTATGGATTTTTCTTCAAAAATATTTTATAATCATGAATTAAAAGCTCATGAATCTGTAACGCAAAATGCTTTGGGTCCTAATGAGCCTATTATTACCTTTATAGATACCGCAGGTTGTGGGTTTGAGGAAATTCAAAATTTAGAAACCCTATCTTACTACAACTCTCAGGAGGCTCATATTTTGAGTAAATATTTGCGGGATTTATTACCGAAATATCCTTGGGCTACCATAGGTGTGATATCCCCCTATAAACAACAAGTAAAATATTTGGAAGATTTTTTTAGCCAGGACGATGTTTTACGAATAGTGAAAGTAGATACCGTAGATGGTTTTCAAGGGGAGGAGCGGGATATTATTGCTATTAGTTTAGTCCGTTCTAATCAGGAAGGAGAAATCGGTTTTTTAAAGGATATTAGAAGAATGAATGTCGCAATCACACGAGCAAGAAAAAAACTTATTGTGATTGGAGACAGTGCAACCATCGCAAATCACTCCTTTTATGAGCAATTATTGAATTTTTGGTATCTAAATGCGGAGTACAAGACCGCATGGGATTTTCTTTGAAATTGGTGTAAAAATGAAACTATTTTTCATGATTAGTTAAATTAGTAAGGAAGGCTCAAAAATAGTTTTTTCATCATCACTCATAACTAATTGTTTTTCAATGATTTGATTTTTATTTTTAGGGCAAAAAAATTTTCTTCACTTTTTTGTTTAAAACTATCTTAATTGATTTAGTTTTTTGCTAAACTTCTGGAAAATTATTCTTATGAAACAAAAACTTTACTTATCAATTGCTTTGTTGGGTAGTTGCTTTTTTGATAATTCCTTAAAAGCTCAATTGGGTAAAGAATACCGGGATACTTTGTTAGCAGGTATTTCGGCTAATCAAGTTCAAATTATCTTTGTAGATACTTTTAATACAAACTCTTTTGATTTTACGGGTTCGCCAAGAGATGTTTCTAAATGGACGAAAAGTAATCTAAGTGGAACTCCAACTAATCCCACTATCAATACTACTAATACTTGGTACACTGTGGGCAGTTATAGTAATAGGGGATACGAATGGGGAATCCAAGCTTTTGTAAGACAACCCCTTAATGGCAATCAAGGAGTTTATTTGTGGACACCTGTTATTAACTTCCCTGATATCCCTAATTTGTACTTAAAGTTTATTTTACGTTGCACAGGATTTTCACATTCTTTGACTTCTAATTTTACTCTTGGTTGGGTTTATGATGGTAATAATGACCAATCGCCCGATGCTCCATCAGGTTATAATACCGTATTCCAAACTACGCCTACTACGATAAACCCTTACAATGATTATACTTCTGGTAATTTCTTCCCTAATACGATGATGAACGCAAGGACAGTTTTTATGGATATTAGTAGCTTGCGTTATCTATCCGGCAGAATAGGTATACGTTTATCACAAACCTCCTCAGTTACCAATAATTTTGATATAGATTGGGTTGTAGTAGGCTCAAGACCAAATAACGACTTATGCCAAGATGCAATTCAATTAGCGGAAGGTTATAATGGGGGTACCAGAGGATATTATAATTCCGTAGCAACAGGGCTAACTCCTTGTACTAATTCTTCTCCTCGTGATAGACAAGGTGGTGCAGTGATTTACGTAGGCGATACTCCCAATGGCATAGGAGCAATTCCAACCGATGGCACCTACAAAGACGGTTACGAACCCTTAAATCCAGGACCTCTTGGTTCCATTTCAAGTACTATCGAAAATTCCATTTGGTTTAAGTTTATTACTCCCCGAGCAATAGATTGTGCAACAGGGAATTTATCTGTTAGAATTACTCCCAGAAATATGAGTTGTGCGTCTAATGCTACAGCTACTCCAAGACAAGTCCAATTCCGAGTCTTTAATAATGCGGTTTGTGGTAGTAATACTAACCATGCAACCGTAGCAATAACTAGTGCGCATGATTTAGTAAATAATACTCCTGTTACAACTGGTACGCTTTCTTATAATACCACTTATTATGTACTAATTGATGGTTACAATGCTTCTGATTGCCAATTTAGATTACAAGTTGAAACGCTTTTGGATGGGGTAGTTCAGACTTCTCCTTGTGTCGTTCAGAGCCCTGTGGTGCTTCCTGTTGATTTTCATACGCTTCAAGTGAAATGTAATCCCACTCAAACTCAATTATACTGGAAAATTGAGGAAGAAAGCGCCTCGCCCCTGGTATTAGAAAGGTCCCATGACGGTTTTAAATGGAATTTTTTCACAGAATTACCTAAAAATCAAACTTATATAAATGTACCAACCTATCAATCACTTTATCGTTTGAGTTACATTGCTTATAGTGGTGAGGTCAAATATTCCAATATCGTAGAAGCCAATTGCCATTCCATTTTAGAAAGTTTAGAAGTTTATCCTAATCCTGTTGAAGACTATTTCCAAGTTCAAAATTTACCCATAGATGCTCAAATTCAATTATTTGATTCTAAAGGAACTTTGATATTTGAAAAAATGACAACAAAATCAGAGGAAATAATTGATATTAGTCCTTGTAGTAGCCAAATTTACTTGTTGAATGTTTATTATAATGGAGAGAATAAAACTTTGAAAATTCTAAAGAAGTAGTAAAGTTTTCTGTGGTGTCAAAAGTAAAACGTACCGAAAGAGATTCGGTACGTTTTTTATTATAGGATGAATAGGAGAGGAGTTTACATATGTAAGGCTCTTTTAGCAGTTGCATCTAGGGCGGCTTCTTTGATGGCTTCTGCGAAAGTAGGATGGGCATGCGAGAAAATAGCTAAATCTTCTGCGGAAGCTCTAAATTCCATTGCTACCACTCCTTCTGCAATCAAATCTGCCGCACGAGGTCCTATGATATGCATACCTAAAATTTCGTCTGTATCTTTATGGGCTAAGATTTTTACAAATCCCTCTAAATCCATAGAAGCACGAGAACGCCCCAAATTACGGAAATCAAATTTTCCTTTTTTATAAGGTATGCCTTTTTCTTTGAGTTCTTGTTCCGTGTAACCCACACCTGCTACTTCTGGCCATGTATAAACCACATTAGGAATTAAAAGATAATGAATATGAGGCTTTTGCCCTGCCAATTTTTCTGCTAAATAAATCCCTTCTTCTGAAGCTTTATGAGCCAGCATGGCTCCACGAATAACATCGCCAATAGCGTAAATATTAGGAATATTCGTCTGTAAATCGTCATTTACTTCTACTTTTCCGCGGTTATCTAGTTTTACTCCCACTTTATCTAAACCTAAGCCATCGGTGTAAGGTCTTCTACCAACTGCTACTAAAACATAATCCGCTTCAAAATTAACTTCTTGATTTTCAGAATTTAATGCAATAACTTTCGCTTTCTTTCCATTTACTGATGCTCCTGTAACTTTGTGTTTAAAGAAAAATTCAAATCCTAATTCTTTTGAAAGAACTTTTTGAATTTCTTTTCCTAAATCCAAATCCATTGCTGGAATCAGTGAATCCGTGTACTCTATGACTTTGATTTTAGTTCCTAAACGAGCAAATACAGACCCCATCTCTAAGCCAATAACGCCACCACCAATCACAATCATGGATTTAGGTACTTCCTTTAAATTTAGGGCTTCAGTTGAAGTGATGATACGTGTTTTATCTATTTCAACTCCAGGAATAGTGTAAGGTTTAGAACCTGTTGCAATGATAAATTTTTCAGAAGTAATCATTTCTTGGGTACCATCTTTCTTTGTGATAGACAAAGTATTTTGATTTTCAAAAGAACCGAAGCCATAATAAACAGTAATTTTGTTTTTTTTCATTAAGAATTTTACACCTTCTACCGTTTGGCTGACCACCTGATTTTTTCGTTCTATCATTTGGTTCATGTCCACTTTTAGGTTGGTGAGGTTGATTCCATGAGTTTTGAAGTTATGACTTGCATTGAAAAAGTGTTCTGAGGAGTCTAGTAAGGCTTTAGAGGGAATACACCCAACGTTCAAGCAAGTACCTCCTAGGGCTTCGTATTTTTCTACAATAGCCGTTTTAAATCCTAGTTGTGCAAGGCGAATGGCAGCTACATAACCACCAGGTCCTGAACCAATTACGGTAATATCATATTGAAAGTTTCCCATATATTTTAATTATTTTTTATTGATTGATGGTATTGTTTTAAAGCAATTTTTAAGCATTGAACAGCATGTTGAATATCTTCTA
>CALLNY010000051.1 GCA_938005475.1 uncultured Bacteroidia bacterium
CAAGTCGTCATTAGGTTTGGCGATGTAACCGTCCAAACTCATTGCTATGAAAAGCATTACCTGTCTGTTATTACTCATCTTTTTTCAAAAAAAATCTTTAATCGTTAGTTCTAAAGCTGTCGGATAATTGTCAGTCCGTTAACAAGTCCTTTTAGACGCTGAATTACTGTCCCCTGACACCAAGCCAAAATAAATAGAACAGCTCTAAAATACTACGCCAAAGTCTGCCGAAAAGTTGAACACGGGGACAGTCATTCAACGTCTTTTTGTTACTCCGTCAATGTGCTCACAGTCGTCCGATAGCCTTGCTGCTAACGGTTTGGCGCTTGGCGAAGAAGCGGATTTCGGAGCACAAAACTGTCTGTCAGCACTGAACTTAATACGAAGCACAAAGCTTCATTTAACCATTGAACCCGCTTTTTTGCCAAACGCCTGTTATAGCCTGTGCTTTTTTTCGTCATTGTCGTTAATGTTTTAAATGTTCGATTTATTTTATTTCTTTCAATTTCAAATTATTTTGTTTATTGTCATCTTTTAGTGCTTACCAAAAGGTTTGCATCTGCTCGCAGTCAGGGATTTTCAGCATTTCAGTGTGATAGAAGTACATCCTGCCCTGCTATTGCGGGGAAATTCCTGCTTACGGTAACCTTCTTTTGTATTGATATCATATTTTATTTACTTAAATGTTAGAAGTTTATTAATAAGAACTGGCTTAAAATCAAATATATATTTGGAATATTCTGATACATATCCTACTTTTATTACAACTCAAAATATCAGTTTAGCAAGTAAAGGTTGCCACAAAATATCCTCTTTCATCTATGGAAAAACACAAACTGAAACCCTGTATTTGTGCCAATTGATCCGCTATCCATATGCCGAGCCCAAATCCTTCTGTATGTTGTGGTTTTGAATGATAAAATTCTTTTTTCAACTCCGATATCTTTGGACGAATATCCGAACGTATCTGATTTCGAATGTAAACCTTACAGGTATTTTCTGCGCGGTGCAGGCAAATTTCAACAATACTTTTATCGGGTGAATATTTAATGGCATTGTCTAACAAATTACTGAATATTATCTGTAATTTTTGCTCATCTGCTTGCGCATCAAAATTTGCTTCCATAGGCTCATACAACACTTTAAACCGAATACCTTTTTCGTCTGCTTTTGATTTGTAAAAGGCTACTTGCTCAGAAATTATTTCGGAAAGATTTAATTGACTCTTTACCACTTGCATATTTCCAATACGCAATTCGCTCATCAGCAGGAATTCATTGGTCATCTTTATCAAACTTTGTACTTGTTTCAGTAGTTCGGAGTAAAGATTATAATTAAGTTTATCTGTTTTATCAGACAATACCTGCAAACTTGTTAGCATGATGGTAAGCGGTGTTCGCAATTCATGCGAGGCAGAAGCAAAAAAAGCCGTTTGTTTATCGGCTTGTTCTTTTATTCTGAGCAGCATTCGGTTGAAAGATTTCACCAATTCCTTTAGTTCGCTTTCACTATTCTGTTCGGGGAGCAGTTGGAGGTTATGTTGGTAAAGACTTATGGCATTAGCCGAATGAATGACTTGTTTTATAGGTTTTAATAGTTTTGAAGCGAGCCAATATGAAATGAGTACAGTAAGTAAAAAGCAAAATATCAGCATCATAATCAGAAAGTTCCTAAGCGTATTAAGTTTATTGTAAATACCTTCAGTTGGCAACGCGTAAACAACCTCCAAAAGATTTTGGTCGTCGGTTTCGTATTCTATGCGAACGGAACGCCAACCCGGGCTCTGGCGAATTTCACCAACGGAAATTGGAAAATCAAAAGGCAAATCTTGGGGTAAAAACAAGGTGTCTATATCATTATAACTTGTACTGAAAATCGCAAAGAGTTCATCACCCTGTGGAATTGGTATCATTCGGGGATAAATGTTGGTTTTTTGAGCTATGATTAAAGCCTTTTCTCTCATTTGATCGTCAAACGCATTAAAAAGGGTATTTTTAAAAGTTGAAAAAAAAAGCAGTGTAACTACAATCCAAACCGACAAGAATCCTATTGAAAAATAAAGAGCCGTCTTGCTGCGCAAAGTCATCTTTTGAAATATAGATTTGATCATATTATCCTCTATTTTTTACCTTTTAGGGAATAGCCTAAGCCAACAACCGTTTCAATTAGTTTATTTTCAAAACCTTCGTTTATTTTTTTTCGCAATTGGTAAATATGAACTTCAACAATGTTGCTTCCCGGGTCAAAATCCATTTCCCATACATTCTCCATAATCTGATTTTTGCTGACGATTCTGTTTGCATTTCTTGCCAGATATTCCAGCAGTATGAATTCCTTGGCGGTGAGTTTAATTTCTTTGCCGTTTCGCATTACTTTTCTACCGATCAGGTCTATGGTTAAATCTTCAATTTTTATTACAGGGCTTTCTTGACCGAAATATTTTTTTTGTACGACTCTAATCCTTGCCAGTAGTTCTTCCCATTCAAAGGGTTTTTTGATATAGTCCACTGCGCCTAAGTCCAGCCCTTTTACTAAATGTTCAGTTTCGGACAAGGCACTGATGATAATTACAGGTGTATGGATGCCAAATGAACGCAAGTTTTTTAATACATCAAATCCGTTTGCACCGGGTAACATTAAGTCCAGCAAAATCAAATCAAAACTATCGGAAGCGGCAGCTTCCAATCCTTTTGCTCCGTCATAACAAGTCGATACGGCATAGCCCGCTTGTAGTAAACCTTTTTCTAAAAAGGAAGCAAGTTTTTGTTCATCTTCTATGACGAGAATTTTCATACATTTTGTTTTGATATTAATTATTCGGTTGTGTAGGATTCACTCATTTTATTCACTGATTTTCTGCTACACTGAATTTGCTCCGCATAATAAAAAATAAAGCCGGACAGACTATTGCATTCTGCCCGGCTTTTCTACAACTATCTCACCAGATATTGTGTGCCATCTATAGTAATGGTATTACAATGAACGATGGTGTAATTATCGTGAGCGACTTCTCCTTCGTGTTTAGATTTTACGCCCCCTGTGTAAGAAACAGTTGCTCCAACCGAAACCAACTGTCCCAATTGATACGCATTGTGTGGAGGAACGCGAAGAATTGTTTTATTGTCCAAAACGAAGCCGCGCAATGAACCACTTTTGCTCACTTGCAACTGTGTTATTTTACCACTTCCCGATACAAATTCTTCATTTCTGAATCCTCTACCTCGGGGCTTCATTGGCGGTGTGTCATAAATGGTTGTCCCATTGACGACCATACTCACCATCTTGATTTCTTGTCCACCGTGACGAGGATAATGAATGACTCCATTCACAGTGACGTTGCTACCTTTTTTCAAGACGGGTACTATCTGGCTTCCAAGATGTGGAGGAAATTTTACAAACAAATTCTGGTCATTTACCTGTAAGTAAAAACCGTCATACACATAGTCATCGTTGTATGACAATTCGCCAATCTTGCCATTGTAGACGGTGACTTGCTCAAATCCTCTGCCGTGGTGTTTTCCAGGCTGTGCCTGACTGGTGTTTGCAAAAGTCGCTAAGAGGACTGTTGCTACAGCGGTTGCTAAAAACTTTGATTTCATAATTTATCTCCTTTAAAATTAAACATTATTTTTTGATAGCACAAAGATGCATTCATTATATAAGAACCATATTAAGTTGAGATGAAGAAAAACTTATCCTAATAAAAACGTACAGATTAACTTCCATATATATTTCTTAAAAAAACAGTCCACGATGCTTGAGTAGATAAACCATTAGGAGTAGAGGCTTAACGTAAAATTTTATTTATACAAATCGGTCTAAAAAGTATGTTTGATTTTATTTTATCACAGATTGAAGACGAAGGTTTTAATTTTCAGATGCTTTTTGTCAATGTTTAGTTAGGTCGTCACAGCATTGGCTATAACGGCTGAGGCTATATGCCGTAAGGGATTGCGGAGCAGTTACCTGTCTACCGACACGAAAGTTTGAGCGAGTTACAACGCTTGAATACTCACTGAAACCCTTATGGCATATAGCTTTTGTTAGCGGTTCGTTGTTATTTATTACAATTTTTAAATTTTATTCTTTGCCAACTTGATTGATAATCGTCATTAAGTTAATCATACTCTCCTGGCTTACTTTTGTAAGTCCACGATTTGGTCTGTCAAGGTCTATGATGAGTATGAACGAAATGGTAATTACTACACATAAAATGATCGAGGGATATCTTGCATGTGTCGAAGCTAAACCATTTCCATATCCAAGAATACCAAGCGCCAAAGCAGCAAATAGTAAAAGTCCGAATAATACTATTTCAGGAACATGATTAGATATTGCAATGTCTCGTTCAGTTTTAATGTCAATTAATTGATTAATGGAAGTCACAAATAGACCAGCCGGGACAGAAAGAGGGTTGTTTTCAGTAGCCGCAAAAGCTTCATCCCACATCAATGTCTGAAGTCGTTTTGCTTCCAAATTTAGTTCATCTCTTTCTTTTAAAGGAATATTTGCTCTTGAAGTAATACTAAATTC
>CALLNY010000052.1 GCA_938005475.1 uncultured Bacteroidia bacterium
CCTAAATTGATAGTTAAACTTTGGATTATGGTTAAGTTAAAGGTATCTCTTGCTATACAACCTGTTCCGTAGGTAATTTCAAGGGTATATTGCCCTGCGCCGGTGGTCTGTAAGCTATCTGCGTTGCCTACTGTAATTCCATCTTTTCTCCAAAGATAAGTAGCATTAGGAAAAGCATTAGCTTTTAACACGGGGAGAGGGTCGGTAATACAAAGGGTTTGGTCAGGAATTAAACCTGCATCCGAATTATTATTAAGAACGTAGACCATTAAGGTATCTATTTTAGAGGCGCCACAACAGGTTGTTGTTTGTAATTGAACGGGATACTGCCCAGGGGTATTAAAAGTAACAGTTCCTGGATTTTGCCCGTTAAAAGAGGTGATAGAACCACCGGGGATAGTCCATGAGTAGGAATTTGCAACTGCATTGGTAGATAATTGAATGGATTGCCCTGCACAGATAGTTTGTACATTCGCTTGTATTTTAGGTTGTATGTAAGGAACAGAAATATTGACAAAATCAGTATAAGTAAAAGGAATACCATCTACTCTTATGGAAAGGCTTTTAAAACCTGTATTATCATATTCAGTAGAAACGTTAGCACCTGTACCAAAATTAGGGTTTCCCCCTAAAAACCATTCAATGATAGTTGCAGGAGAGGAAGTTGAGATATTGGCAATGGTATTAGCGCAGCCAGAGAAAGATACGGTAATAGGAGCTTCAAGGGTATCCATTAGCTGTTGAATAATTAAAGGATTTGCGGGAGTACCACCTTGATAGATGAGTATAGATTGTCCATTAGAGCCGTTTCCCCCACGACCGCCGTTTCCCCCATTTCCACCGGCACCGCCCTCACAACCTGAGCCTCGTATTGCTCCCGCAGAAGCTAAATAGATATTACCCCCAAGGCCGCCTTGTCCCCCTTGTCCACCAACTCCCCCTAAGCCGCCTTGCCCCCCTACCCCTGCACCGCCAGAACTTAAAATGCAATCTTTTATTTTTCCATTAGGACCGTTTTGCCAAACAAAAATAGGGAAAGAACCACCTGCACCAGTTCCTTTGGTACCTTTAGTACCTCTTTGACCTCCTTCACCGCCTCCTCCACCACCAGCACCCGAAGAATTTAAGCCATCTGATAAGCCATTTAATCCAGGTATACAACCGATAGAGCCGCCACCTCCACCACCTCCGCCACCTGAACCGTCTGTACCATCCTGTCCGTCTGTACCATCTGCTGGAATAAAAAAGCCATTAGCATAACTGGCTATTCCATCGCTTCCGTTAACCCCATCAATACCATTGGCTCCATTTTCACCATCTAAACCTCTGTAAGTAGTATCTTGAGTAGGACAGCTAGCAAGAAAAGTAGCGATATCCGTAGGATTAAGCCCATTATTACAGTAACAAAGACCAGGTTTTCCGAGCCCACCTTGCGCAATGACCGTTCCTGAACCGTTCTGTCCATTGAAACCACCAGGAGCAGTAGCTTGTGATGGATGACATAAATTATTGCCAGGACATGGAACAAAAATAAAATCACAATTGGTACCCGTACCTCTTGCAGCACCTTGCCCGCCGTCACCTCCTTTAGCCGAACCGCCAGACCAAGAATTACCTCCTGTACCTCCTGCTAATTGTGCGGGAGTAGGGTCACATCTTCTACAACCTATTCCTCCATCGCCTCCATTAGACCCATCCGCCCCATTCATTCCGTTTATACCACTAACTCCGTCAGAACCTTTCCCTGCATGTACCCAACAACGTACAATATTGTAATTTCTACATTTACGTAACCAGATACCATAAACGGTAACACCATTACCAGGAGCATCCGCAACACGAATTCGTAAATCTTGTAACCTAAAATGAGATATACTATCTGCAATCACAGCTACCAAACGGGCAGGGTTGTTCTGAATATTCGAAGCATCTCTAATAATAACTGTTGAATCTGTATTGGTTTTAGCCCAGTTTTGATTAGGCAAGAACCCCCCTTCTAATATAACACTATCCTTCAAGACGAGAGCTTGAGAAATAGGATAACTTCCAACAGCCATCCTAATGACAGGGTTCGATGCATTAGCTAGGGTCAAGCCATAAAATAAATTTGCAGGATTAGCCTTTGTACCTGCCAAGCCTGAGGAAGCACCATTGGGCGTTACATAAATAATTCCACACTCCTGAGCTTTCGAACAAACAAAAATAAAAATCAGAGCAAGGAATTCTAAAAATTTTTTTTGTAATCTATTGATAATCATTTTATTATAATTGCCAGCTTTATTGATAAATTTTTAAATACTCGCTGCAAATCTAATAAAAAGTATAATGAATAAAAATAATTTATTACTGAACTGTAAAAAAAAATGTTTGACTGAATTTAGATTATAAAAAAATCAAATGGCATTATTTTTGAGGTATCTCAATGGAAAAGATGAAACTATTAGGAAATATTTTGTTTATTGGTCTTATCAGTTTTATGAGCTGTAATACCCCTAAAAAAAATCAAAGTAAAATGGGGATAAATCGTTATGGGGATAAACAAACGGTTCGGTTAAAAGTATCATTTATCAGTATTGGTCAGGGCATCAATCATGAAGCGTCAAAATATTTTCTAAAAGTTATAGAAACTTTTAATAAAGAAAACAAAGTAAATTTACAATACAAGATTGTACCATGGGGGCGAGAAGGAGAGTATAATTACTGTTTTTACGAACAAGAAAAAATCAAGGAATTTATCAATTATAGCAAAAAAGCGATGGAACAATATGAGAATGTAGAGTTTCATGAAAATCCTTTAAACTGTGATAAATAAAAAAAGACTGCCTATAGACAGTCTTTTGAGATTTAAAATTCTAATCTTTATTATCCTGAT
This sequence comes from uncultured Bacteroidia bacterium, assembly GCA_938005475.1. Lineage (GTDB taxonomy): Bacteria > Bacteroidota > Bacteroidia > J057 > CALLMJ01 > CALLMJ01. The sequence goes on from CALLNY010000052.1 coordinate 2,873, forward strand.
TTTGTGAGGGGGATGTTGGATTTTCTTTTTTCTCGTATAGCGCTTTAAGTTTTTGTTCAAGTTCTTTTTTTTGAGATTTCGCTGCCTCTATCTTTGCGGAATATTCTGTTTTTATTTTATCAGCGGCTTTGCCTTTTGCAAAAAATTCAATATTGTTTTCGTACTGTTCAATTTCTACTTCTAACCTAGCAATTTTCGCTCTTAATTTTTTTGCAACATCATGGTGAGTATTAGAACTAGAATCTTTGGAAGAATAATTAGGCTTATTAGATTTGGATGAAGCTTTCGTTGAATAATTTCTAGGCTTTGATTTTAATTTTTGGTAGAATAAATCACAAGCATCACGATATTCTTTATTTAGAGCCTCTTTGGATTTAAACGATACTAAACCAATGGATTTCCATTTTTCTTGAAGTTCTTTTACTTCGTTTGATGCTTCTGATAAATTTTCTGCGTTAGCTAGTTCTAATATTCTTGCTATGATAGCTTTTTTTATTGCTGTATTTTCTTCTTCTTGTTTCTTTTTCTCAGCCAAAAATTCATCTCTTTTCTTAAAGAAATTATCACAAGCTTTTTTAAATCTTCTTAATACTTTATAAAAGTCAGCATGTGGTATATTATTAATTTCTTTCCATTTTTTTTGTAGTTCTTTAATTTTGAGAAAACCATTTTTAAAATCATTTGCATTAAGAATTTCTTCTGCTTTCTCACAAAGCTCAATTTTTTGGTTCAGCACAATTTGTCTTTGTTTTTCAAGCTGCTGATAGAATTTTGATTTATTATTATAAAAGGCATTGGAATATTGTTTAAAGGTATCCCACAATTGAGCATCTTCGTTGGAGGGTGCTGGACCAATCATCTTCCATTTAGCTTGTAGTTCTTTGAATTCTTCGGTCTTTTGAGTCCAATCTTTTATGTTTTCAGAGAAAAATTCTGTATAAGGTTTAATTTGATTTAAGATATCTTTTTTTAATTCCGCATTGATTAGCCTTTGCGAATCTTGTATCTCGTAATATTTTTTTCGTTGATTATAAAAATTATCAACAACTTCTTTGAATCTGTTATTGATAATATCCTTATACTCTATGGGAACATTTCCTATGATTTTCCATTCTTCTTGATAGATTTTTACTTTTTCGCTAGCTTCTTTCCAGAAAATACCATCTTTTTCTTTGATTTGGTCATCATTTGGAGTAAGTTCAATTATACAATCAATCAGAAATTGTTTCTCTTTAAGATGAGTTTGGTGGTCTTGTTCTTTGAGCTCATTAAAAACAGACCTTTTATCGTAAAATTGGTCTAAATAAGCTTTATATTTACCAAATAAATTTTCAGCGTCATCAACTACCACATTTCCAATAGCCTTCCAAGCGGCTTGTATCGCTCTGACCTCATCGATAGCTTCAAATCTATCCTCGTTAACAATTTGAATTAATTTATCTAATAATTCTTTCTTTTTTTGGGTATTAGACTGTTTTTCTAGCTCCAGTTGTTTTTCGTATTCATTTCTTCTTTTATTGAATTTTGCAAGTGCAACCGTAAATCTATTGGAATAAGTTTCAAAAATTTGTTTATGTTTTTTAGCTTGTTCAGGGTCAGCTTCGATTTCGTTTTTTATTTTTTGGAGCTCTTGTTGGTAATTTTCATCGAAAGTTCTTTTTAGGACACCCACACGGGTTGAATTTAATTTGATATTATCATGATTGGCAATCACTTCCATGAGGAGCGTGAGTTCTAAAAGTGTAGAACCTTCCAAGGTTTTATCAAATGCAGATTCTTGTTCTAAAATACCTGTTAGTACAGATTTAATTTGTTCTTCATTTTGTTTTTCTACATCTACATAAGTTTCATTGAGTTCTTCCTGTACATCTGTGATTGCATTTTCTTGTTCAATGTTATTTATGACTACTTCCTGCTCAATTTTTGAATCCGGTAATTCCTGATTTATCATCCTGTAAAATCTGTTCTTGAAATATTTTGCAAAATTGTGAATAATATTCGATTTATCAAAATTATTTAATTAAACGATTTTGTTTAAGGATATTAGTAATTTGATTTACAGCATCTTGCAAATTATCATTTATAATTACATAATCAAATCTATTTTCAAATTGTTGTTCATATTTAGCTTTTGAAAGACGTATTTCAATATCACTAGGCGTTTCCGTACCACGTTCTATTAGTCTTTTTTTTAATATTTCCATAGAAGGTGCTTTAATAAAAAAAGAAATTAAACGATTTCCCAACTTTTTTTTTAAATTCATTGCTCCTTGAATATCAATATCAAGCACTGCTAATTTAGAATTTTTTTGTAGTCTATCTATTTCGCTTTTTAAAGTGCCATAAAATTTTCCAGGATAAACCTCTTCCCATTCTAAAAATTCGTCATTTTCAATAGCTTTTTCAAACTCTGATACAGATAAGAAGTAATAATCCTTACCATGAGTTTCATGGGGGCGTTTTTCTCTAGTTGTTGCAGAAATTGAAAACGCTAATTCTTGTACATTTTTTATTAATTGTTGAACAATCGTTGTCTTTCCTGATCCACTCGGAGCAGTAATTACTATAAATTGAATATCGTTATCTTTCATTAAATTTTCAAGCGAAATTACATTTTTTCTTTTACCCACCAAAATTCATTTCTATACTAAAAAAATTCTTATTTTTGCGCTAATGTTGAAAAAAAGAGATTATAACCTCAATTTTTATACAGGCTTAATTAGTATTTCTTTGATTCTCTCTTTATTAGGTATTTTCGCTTTACTTTCTATTACTGGTAGAATTGTCGTAAATTCTGCTAAAGAAGAATTAGAACTAAAAATTATGCTTCAACCTGGTACACCTCCCGAATACGGAAAAAAATTAGTGCTTTTATTAAAAAAAGAAGATTACGTTTTAGATGCTAGATATGTTTCCCAAGAAACAGCACTGAACGAACTTCAAGAACTCGGCGAAGAATTCAAAAAAGAGGTTATCGGTGATATCAGTGCCTATTTTTCTTCCGTAAACGTAAAATTAAAGAACGAATATTCCGATAAACAGACCATAAAAAGTATCATGAGTACATGGAGCCAACTTGACCATGTCAGAGAAGTGAATTATCCCATTAAATTGATTGAAATCGTTAATGCGCGTTCCGCAACTTTTATTGCCATCAGTACAATATTAGGAACCTTCTTAATTTTTGTTGCCTACTTATTGATTATGAATACCATACGTTTAGATATTTACTCCAAAAGACTAATGATTAGAACTATGCAACTTATTGGTGCAACCTCCGAATATATCCGAAAGCCTTTTCTTAAGCTTGGAATGCTTCAAGGTTTTTTTGGAGGAGCCATAGCAATTATTTTGATTATGATTTTGTTAATTATTTTTACTATCTTTGTTACAAATCTTGAAATTATTTTATTTAGCAATGAATTTATTTTGATGTGTGTATTTTTAATTAGCTTTGGAACCATCCTTGGCTACATTAGTAGTTTAGTTGCTGTTAACCGTTATTTAGATAAAAAATTGGAAGATATCATATGAAAGAAAATTCAAACAACGAAATGCCTTTTAAAGCAAAAAATTACAAACTTATAGCTCTCGGAGCTCTCTTTATTTTATTAGGATTTATACTAATGAGCACAGAAGGTTTTGTAGATAGTAAACAATTTTCTTTAAGCCTTTACGTCTGTCCTTTTTTAATTATTGGTGGATTTGCAGAAATCATTTATGCCATTTTAGTAGATTAACTTCATTTTCTCAATAAATTACAATGGATTACCTCCAAGCCATTATCCTCGCTATCATTGAGGGAGTGACAGAGTTTTTACCGATTTCTTCTACTGGACATATGATTATTGCCTCTTCTATAATGGGCATAGCAGAAAAACCTTTCGTAAAAACTTTTACGGTAGCAATACAATTTGGAGCAATTTTATCCGTTCTTGTGCTTTACTTCAAAAAATTTTTACGTTCCCTAAATTTGTATTTAAAAGTAAGCTCCGCATTTATTCCCTCTGCCATCGTAGGTTTTTTATTAGATGATTTTATTGATAGTCTTTTAGGAAACGTTTGGGTGGTAGCAGTAACCTTATTAGTTGGGGGAATTATTTTATTATTCATCGACCAATGGTTGCATGGAGAAATTGATGAAGAATTGAATATTTCTTATCTTTCTGCAATAAAGATTGGTTTATTTCAATGCATTTCTATGGTACCAGGGGTCTCTAGGAGTGCTGCTACGATTATTGGAGGAATGACCCAAAACCTAACCCGAAAAGCCGCCGCAGAATTTTCTTTCTTCCTTGCTGTCCCTACTATGTTCGGTGCAACTGTTCTTAAATTAAAAAAAGCTATAGCCCAACAAACTTTTTCTTCAGAAGATTTACCTGTATTTTTGTTAGGAAATATTGTTGCTTTTATTGTTGCTTATCTTGCTATCAAATCCTTTATACATTATGTCAGTAATCATTCTTTTAGGGTTTTTGGTTATTACCGAATTCTTATTGGTAGCATAATCCTGATATTTCTATTACTAGGATATGACCTAAAAATTCCCGAATAATTTTTTTGAAAATAAATTTTGTAATTGTGAATAAATATTGTAATTTTGCAATTCAATTTTGGGGAGATGTCCGAGTGGTTTAAGGAGCACGCCTGGAGAGCGTGTATACGGCAAAACCGTATCGAGGGTTCGAATCCCTCTCTCTCCGCCCATCTTCATTAAAATTTAAATTTCTTATATTATCGTACTCTCAACATTTTCCCTGGAAATAATTTAGCATTGGGAGTTATACCATTTAAAGCACAAATTTTTTTTACGCTTGTGCCATATTGGACTGCTAAATTATAAAGGCAATCGCCATATTTGATTGTATGATATAAAGCGCCAGCGCCACCATAATTGTAAATAGGCTTTGCTGATACAGAATGATTAGTTTTATGATTTTTTAAGTGATCATAGCTTTTGGAATTGATAACTAGATTATCTGATTTTAATTTTTTCTTATAAAAATCAAAAATTCTCTCTGCATTGATAGGAGAACCCAAAAAACGGATTTCAAAATGTAAGTGGGGGCCAGTACTATAACCCGTACTACCACCCAATGCTATTGGCTGACCTGCTTTAATTGTATCCTCAGGTTTTATTAGAAAATCTGATAAATGACCATATAAAGTTTCTAGACCTCCTTCATGACTTAATACCACAAAATATCCATAGCCAGGCTCCCAAGTTACAATTCTTGCTATTCCATCCATTGCCGCATAGACAGTATCTCCTACATTCAATAAAATGTCTGTACCATAGTGAAAACTACCCCAGCGTGGTCCGAAACAGGAAGTTATTCTACCTCGATGTGGGCAATGAAACTCATGCAATTCCCCTTCCGTTAACCTAAATTCTATACTTTCCTTAAATTTGGTCATATCAAACTTTATTGGGTTAATTACTTTTCCGTGCCATTTTGAGCTCGGTAGCTCCCATTTCAAGAAATAAGAAGTATCCACTACATCAAAAAAACGATTAATATCTTCTAACTCTTCCAAAGCATTTAATGAAACTAAACCATTTTGACCATAAACACTAACGATTAAACACGAAAATAATAAATAGACACCTATTTTTTTTATCATTATGTAATAAAATTATGAGTTCAAGTGCCGCAAAATTAGAACAAATATGTGCCTAGCCCAAAAAATTTATTAAACTTTTATAAGTTTTTTTTCAACAAATCAAGAAAAAGAATTTAACCTTTTTATTTTTTCACTTTTAGGACAAGTTACTCACAAGTTCTGCCTATATACCTTATTCATAACGAAATTTGCATTCCTGTTAATAAATATGATAGGAATTACTGAAATCATAAAAAATTTAACCACTTTACCTGAGAAAAGTATACATGCAACAGTTCAATTGTTAGAACAAGAAGCCACAGTTCCCTTTATAGCACGTTACAGAAAAGCTATTACAGGAGGATTGGATGAAGATCAAATTCGGGCTATTCAAAAAGCATGGAATTTCGCAAAAGAGCTTAATCAACGAAAACAAACGATACTTAAAACCATTGAAGAACAAGGGAAATTAACTTCTGAGCTGAAACATCAAATAGAAAATTGTTTAGATAGTAATCAATTAGAGGATTTGTATTTACCTTACAAACCTAAACGTAAAACGAAAGCGGTTATTGCGATAGAAAATGGGCTACAACCTTTAGCAGAAGCTATTCAGTCATTAAAAACAGGTGATAAAACACAAATTGTTCGTGAATACGTTAAAGGAGAGGTTTATACACCCAAGGAAGCTATTACAGGAGCCCAATATATTATTGCAGAGTATATTACTGAAAATGCGGAAATACGAGCTTGGTTGCGAAAAAATATGTCCGATAAAGGAGTTTTTAGCTCAAAAAAGAAAAGAACGGACCACCCTGAAGCCTTTAAATTTGACTTATACGATGATTTTAGTATTGAAATCTCCAAAATTAAACCCCATCAAATTTTAGCTCTAAATCGTGGAGAAAAATTAGGAATTTTATCCGTAGGCTTATCTATCGATGAAGAGAACGTAATACTCTGGATAAATAAACATTTAAAAATCAAAGAAGACTTATTATTTTTTGAAGAATACCAACAAGCCATTAAATTAGGTTTAACACGTTATTTATTCCCCTCTATTGAACGAGAAATCCGTAATCAATTAACGGAAGCAGCCGATCTACACGCTTCTAAAGTTTTTGCGGAAAATTTAAGAAACTTATTAATGCAACCCCCTATGTTCAATAAAATTATTATGGGAATAGACCCTGGCTTTACCTCTGGTTGTAAAGTTTGTGTAATTGATGAAAGCGGTAATTATTTAGAAGGAGATACGATTTACCCTACCCCTCCCCGAAATGCAATCTTAGAATCGGAATATATTATCCAAAAATTAGTTGTTAAATATAAAGTAGACATTATTGCAATTGGAAATGGGACCGCAAGCCGTGAAACTGAACAATTTATTGCCAATACTATCAAAAAATATCATTTAAATTGTAAGTATTTGATAGTAAATGAAGCGGGAGCTTCGGTTTATTCTGCATCTCCCTTAGCAAAAAAAGAATTCCCTAATTTAGAAGCCGCTCAACGAGGAAACATAAGTATTGCGAGAAGAGTGCAAGACCCCCTCGCAGAATTAGTCAAAATTGACCCTAAATCCATCGGAGTAGGATTGTATCAACATGATATAGACCAAAACCTATTAGAATCTGAATTAAAAAACGTAGTAGAATCCACTGTTAATCAAGTAGGTGTTGATTTGAATACTGCTTCAGCCACTTTATTATCCTTTGTTTCAGGATTAAATCCTCGCATTGCCGATAACATTATAGAGTACCGAACTCAAAATGGTGCTTTTAAAGAAAGAAAAAATTTATTAAAAGTAAAAGGTATCGGAGAAAAGGTATTCGAACAAGCGGCAGGTTTTTTAAGAATTCGTGATGGTTATGAAATTTTAGATAACACTGCTATTCACCCAGAGAGTTACGAGAAAGTTTATCAAATTGCTGATTTTATGAATATTCCTATTCAAAAACCAACTGAACTAGCGCTTGCTTTAAAGCATCTTAAACCCGAAAAAAAGAAGCAAATTCTTGAAAAAATACAATTAGATATTCATACCTTTGAGTTGATTGTAGAAAATTTATCTAAGCCTGGAAGAGACCCCCGCGAAGATGTCCAACCTCCTTTACTCCGCTCCGATGTACTTACATTAGATGATTTAAAAATTGGTATGGTTTTATGTGGAACCGTCAGAAATGTGGTAGACTTCGGAGCTTTTGTAGATATTGGTTTAAAAAATGACGCACTTTTGCATATCTCTAAGATGCATGTGAAACGTGGTACAACCCCTAACGATATTCTATCCGTGGGAGATGTTATTCAAGTGAGTATTGAAGAAATTGATATCAACAAAAAAAGAGTATCCCTTGCTTGGGTTAAAAAATAAAAAGGTGGTATAAAATTATACCACCTCAATTCTACAAAATAACTAAACGCTTTTACTTTTACTTGCTGTAACCATTTATGTAAGTAGTGTTACAAAGGTAACCTAAAATTTTTAAACAATTTTTCAACATATTGATTATCAAATATAAAATTTTAATTTGCTATAGCATCAATCAAAGGGGCCATTTTGTATAGTGATTGTAGGTTATCACAAGTATAATAATTGACGATAAAAGCAAACGCTATTTTTTCATTTCTAGCATTATAAGCGTATCCCGCAAAACTTCTGATACGAGACATATATCCACTTTTCATTTTAATTTTTCCCTTATTTTCAATAAGTTGTTTCAAAATAATAAAATTATTACTCTCCCCTACTACGGGTAAGCACTTTTCAAAATCTTGGTTAATTTTAGAGCGGTCAAAAAATTTGAGAATTTCTACCATTTGCTTTGCTGTAATTAAGTTGGTTCGAGATAAACCACTTCCATCAGAAATAAAAAGCCCTTTTGTATCAATATTAGCACTATCCAAATTTTTTTTCATGCCTTCAATGGCAGAAAATAAACTCATAGGTTCGTTTGGTTTTTTGAATGCAGTTTGAAATAAAGCCTCCGTCATAAGATTATGACTTAAACTTAAAGCGGTATAAACTATACTCAATAATTTAGGGGAATAGTGAATATCTAAAACCTCTGTTATACTTTGTTTTTGGTAAGTAACGATAATCCTCCCAGTCAATTTAATTCCGTAACTGTTTAATTTCTCGAGTAAAAAACGCCCTGCCTGATAGGGGGGGTTAGGCAAAGCTCCTTTAACCTCGAAATATTCTTGATTTGGGGGAATAGTTCCTACAACTCGTCTATAATTACTTTCAGGACTACCATAAATGTACGCATCATCCGTAGAACCTACTTTTCCTGTTTTGACAGCGTTATCAATCACTAAATCAGGAAATGCAGGGAAAATATAACGAATAGTGGTAGCGTCACCTTCTTTTAATCCCGATTTAAAAATAATACCATAATGGTTTTCACGAATATTCAGTCCATAAAATCCAGAACCATAATAGTTTCCTATATCGGACCAAAACCAATTAGGCGCAATTGCATCCGGGGTAGTACAAGAAACATCCACGACTAAATCACCTTCAATCTGAATAATATTCCTTTTTTGCACCGCGGTTGCCCATTTGTTTAAGAACGCATCTATACTGAGCCCCCCATTTACTCGATCCGTTCCTAGCGTAGGGTCTCCACTACCTATAATGACCAAGTTGCCTTTGAGAACCCCTTTTTCTATATTTCCTTGATACCCCAAAATAGTTTTATATTGATAATCTTTACCTAATTTTAGCAAAGCACTTCCACATGTCAATATCTTAAAACTAGATGCAGGTACTAAACTTATATTCTCTTGGTAAGATGCCTCAACTTTTTGCTGCGTAATATTATAAGCATAAAAGCCCCATGAAGCATTCTGCATACTAGGATCCTTCCTGAAATTTTCTAATGCTGTACTTAAATCTAATTTTTGTTTCTTTTGTGATTGAACTTCTATTGGATAATAATACCAAACAATTAAAAGTAAAACTCCTAATAATGTTGCAGCCTTTTTCATACTACAAAAGTACTGAAATCTAATAGATTTTAAAGCTAAATATCTCCATAAAATAAGCAAGTCCGTAGTCGAACCGCAGACAATTTGAAATTGTGGAATTGTGTCTTTTCTAATGGATTTTAATTTTTATTTTTTCTCTGTGTTTCTCTGTATTCTCCGTGGTGAGTTTATTACCAAACAGATAGAAAAAACTACAGTCTTAGAAAAAGTTTTTTCAGTAAAATTAGTTTTCCACTTTAAAATAAAATATGCTGTAAATACCTGTTAATAAAAAATACTTAATACCATCTTGAATGTAATTTATTTAAAATCAATAAGTTATATTGATTATCAATTTATCCATTAAAAGTATTCAAAAAGTTCTATTGTAGTGAATCATTTTTTGTATAATTTTGCATAGAAATAAATAACATCAAACTTACATGAACCGTGTAAAGAATATATTGAGTATGAATGTAGAATATGGTCTTTAAAAGATCGGATAATGATTAGAACTAGGAGTTTGAAATCTTATGAATTTGAAACCTTAAACAAGTGAATATAAAAAAATTAAAATATCATGGAAAATTTAGTTTTTAACTTATTAAATTCAATTACAGCACAAACTGTTGCGGAAAGCCATAGCTTAATCATTGGATTATTGACTAGTGTTACGTTAACGGTCCTTTTAGCAAAAAGAAAGTTTTTTTTAAATTATTTAAAAAAGAATTTAAAAAAATTGGTAGCTGGTGATAACCAAATTACAGCGGCATTATTATGCTTCTTTTTGGGAAGTTTAGGTGTACACCGTTTTTATTTAGGATACGCTTGGCAAGGAGTTGTTCAATTACTTACTTTTGGACTATGCGGTATTTGGACTTTAATTGATTTTATTAGAATTTTAGTAGGGGATTTACAACCTAAGAATGGTTCTTATTCCAAAACTATTTAACTGTTGTTCGTTCAAAGTATTGAAAATTGCAGGTATGCTTTTACTTCCTGCAATTTTGTTATTTTTACCCTATAATTATTTTGATGGTGGAGAAATTAAATGTCTTTCTCGTATCTTACTGGACATAGAATGTTGGGGTTGTGGAATGACACGTGCTTGTATGCGTATTATCCATTTGAGATGGCATGAAGCTTGGCTTTTTAATCCTCGTAGTTTTATAGTTTTTCCTATTCTTTGCTATCTTTACACCAAAGAATTGTATGTTAGTTGGAAAAATCTTAAAAATTAGTTTACTTCTTATTTTTTTTCTACAGAAGCATTTTGTTTTTGCACAAAATCTCATTAAAATTTTAGATTTTGGTTTTAACCCTGGAAATCTAAATGCTTTTATTTATCTTCCTATAAATTATGAACAAAAAGATAGTCTTCATTTGATTATTGCATTACATGGATGTAGTCAAAATGCTGAAAATCTTGCTCGTATCTCAGGCATTACTCAATTAGCTGAAAAATATAATTGTATCATTCTATTTCCTCAACAAAAAATGATAAATAATCCCAGTAATTGTTTTAATTGGTTTTCTAAAAGTCATTACAACCCTGAAAAAGGTGAAATGGCTTCTATCTATCAGATGATTCAATACTGTAAACATCGATACAAAATTAAAAAACAATATTTATATGGAGTTTCAGCAGGAGCTTGCATGGCTTTAAATATAGTGTATAACTATCCTAAGGATTTTCAAGGAGTTGCTTTACTCGCCGGAGCTCCTTTTCTAGGACTAAACAATTTTTTGGATGCCTCTCGTTGGTTAATTGCCCCTAAAATCTTAACCAAAGCTGAACTTCTCCAATACTTTGTTCAATGGAAAAATACCGATACAATCTCTAATTTACCTAAATTAGTCATTATTCATGGTATCAATGACCCCGTAGTAGATATAAGAAATGCTTTCAATATTGTTACCCAATACACTGCCTTAGCTCAAACAGATGATATCCCCGATAATATTATCCATAACTTCTTGAATAATAAAGATATAGATAGATTAGAGTATTATAAATCTGACAATCAAATCCTTATAATATTTTATAAAGTTGACAAACTCGGGCATGAAATCATGGTTGACCCTGGATTAGAACCACACCAAGGAGGAAACCTCGTAAGTATCCTCGCAAAAGACAAAAACTTTTTTAGTACCTATTATATATTTAAAGATTGGGGTATAATTCCTTAAAAAATTTTAAAGCTATTTGAAAACTCAAATAGCTTTAAAAGAAACAAAATAAGATTGAAATTTTATAATTCCGATTTTTTATCTCCGCAAGATTTTTGTGTTGAAGGGCATGCTTTTTTCTGTCCATCTTTTGCACAGCAACCACCATTTAGATTGTACTTATAACCTGCTTTTTCAACAGAGGCTAAAATATCATCTTTTGATTTTAGTTCTTCCGTATAGGTTACTTTAACGGTACCGCTTTTTGTACAAACATGAACATCTTTTACACCTTTTACTTTCATGATAGAAGCCTTAATTTTTTTTGCATCTTTTTCAGAGTCAACAGCTTTTTCTATTTTGAAAGCTAAAACGCTCAGCTCTTTATCGCCATCATGTAGGAAAACATAAGAAGAAGATACTACGTTTGCTGTTGTATACGCATGTAATCCGAAACCTAATAGTAGTGCTAATAATATACTTTTCATTTTCTTTAGAATTTATTTGAGTACAAAAGTAAACCTTAATTTTGTTTCCACAAAAAAATATTTATTAAATTTTGTTAATGCACAATGTTAATACAATCTTCGGTCAATTTAAAAAACTATAATACCTTTAAAATTGATGTTAATACAAGATATTTTGTAGAATTCTGTTCATTAGATGAACTTCGTGAAGCACTAACTTTTATAAATCAACACACTTATCCATTTCTTATTTTAGGTGGGGGTAGTAACATTTTATTTACTTCTGATTTTGATGGAGTTGTACTAAAAAATACTTTAAAAGGAAAAAAAATTCTTCAAGAGGACGAGGAACATATATGGATAAAAGTACAATCAGGAGAGAACTGGCATAAACTGGTGGAATATTGTGTCAATAATCATTGGAGTGGAATAGAAAATTTAGCACTTATACCGGGAACAGTGGGTGCCGCACCTATTCAAAACATTGGGGCTTACGGAACTGAAATTCAAGAGGTACTAGAAAGCCTTGAAGCTCTGCATATTCCAACTCTTCATATTCATACCTTTCTCAATCCTGATTGCCAATTTGAATACCGAAATAGTATCTTCAAGAAACAATACTTAAATCAATATATCATTCTTTCTGTAACGCTAAAATTACGCAAAAAACCCAAATTAAATTACAGTTATGCTGATGTACAGCAATTTCTTGAGCAAAATCAATTAGAACCTTCTCTTGTTAATATTTATCATGCTGTTATAGCGATAAGGAAAGAAAAACTTCCTGACCCTGCAATGGTAGGAAATGCAGGTAGTTTCTTTAAAAATCCCTATGTAACCCTTGATCACGCAAATACATTAAAAAAATTATACCCTAACATGCCTCAGTATCCCTTAAATGAAGACACCGTAAAAATTCCCGCCGCTTGGTTGATTGAGCAATGTGGATGGAAAGGTTACCGTAACCAAGATTTCGGTGTTCACCCTAAACAACCTCTGGTACTCGTTAACTACGCAAATGCCTCAGGCATGCAAATCTACGAACTCGCTCAAAATATCATGATCAGCGTTAAAAATAAATTCAATATTCAACTCGAACCCGAAGTCCATATCAAGCCCTGAATAAATTGACACAGTTAGAGATAACCTCGTATACAGAAATAAAAATATTACTACTTTTGAATGTATAAAAATAACTTACTGGTGAAAAATCGTTATGCAATAAAAATTGCTTATGATGGCACGAAATTCAATGGTTGGCAGATTCAACGAAATACTATAACAGTACAACAAGTGCTGGAAGATGCACTTTCCTTACTACTAAAAGAAAAAATCCGTATCATTGGAGCCGGCAGAACTGATACGGGCGTGCATGCAACAGGACAATTTGCTCATTTTGATACCAATAATTATCTAAAGGATAACTTTCTTAATAAAATCAATGGTATTTTACCGAATTCTATTGCAGTTCTGGAGGTCTTTAAAACGATTCCAAACTTTCATGCTAGATTTGATGCTTTATATCGAAAGTATATTTACAAAATTACTACTCAAAAAAATCCTTTTCTATTAGAACGTTCTTTATTTATACCCTATCCTTTAAATTTCGAGAATATGCAATTAGCCTCAAAAGAACTTTTAAAATTTGATGACTTCAAAGCTTTTTGTAAAGCACATTCCAATAATAAAACTTACCTTTGCAAAGTGAATCAAGCAGAATGGAAAATTTATGAACAGAATATAGAATTTCATATCCAAGCAAACCGTTTTTTAAGAGGTATGGTAAGAGCAATTGTTGGTACACTCCTTGAAGTAGGAAAAGAAAAAATATCAGTAAATGATTTTATCTCTATTATTCGCAGTGGTGATAGAAAAAAAGCCAAGATGAATGTAGCTCCTTACGGGCTTTATTTAGTAGAAGTAGGTTACCCCCAAGAATTTTTTATAATAGAAAATGAAAACTAATTTTCTTTCTACAAAATACATCATGCTTTTTGCATTGATTGGTATCTCTTTACTACAAATTTACTGGCTTTATGCTAACTATCAATATAAACAAGAGCAATTTGAACTCAACACAAAAAAAGCTTTATATGGTTTTAGGACAGATTACAAAAAAATTCAACTAAAAAAAATATCCCAAAAAATTCCTAACTATCAACAAGAATTAGAAAAATGGTTAAAATCTACTTTTTATAATCACGAACAAATCGAAGAACTTTTCTGGGAACTAAAAACCTTGTCAGAAGACGCTCCTATCCGTTATATTGAAGTTTATAACCTCTTAAAAACAAATTTAGAAGATGTAGGAATTAAACAAGATTTTGAATTTTCTATCAAAAATCAAAAACAAATCTACCACCAAACCAAAAATTTTGAGAATATTGATTTTGAAAGTGTTACTTTATTTCAAATTAGTTTATATCCCGACAGAAGAACTCAAAAAAACCTTATTCTTTATCTATATTTCCCCAACGTTCACCGTAAATTTATATTTACCACTTTATTTGAAAGTATACTCACTATCCTATTACTCTCCTTAATTGTTTACATCTATTTTGAAACCCTCCAAAAATATCAAAAACAAAAGAAAATCACCGAAGTAAAAAATGACTTTATCAATAATATGACTCACGAACTTAAAACTCCCATTGCTTCTATTTTTTTAGCAAGTCAAATGCTTTCTGAACAAAAAATCAATGAAAAGCCTGATTTACAGAAAAAATATTTAGATTTAATCCTTTCAGAAAACAAAAAACTCCAAAATCTCGTTGAAAAAATTCTACAAGCCGCAAAATGGGAAAAAGAATCGCTTGAAGTTGAAATGGAACATTTTTCTGTTAATCAAATGATTAACGAAGTTTGTAATCCTTTTTTCTTATTAGCTAACGAAAAGAAAGTTGCTTTTGAAGTAAATAATTTGGAGTCAGATTATCTCTATTATGGTGATAAACTTTTACTTAATCAAGCTATTCAAAATCTCTTGGACAACGCTTTTAAGTATGGAATAAAAGGTAATAACGATAAAATTATATTAAATGTTGTTAAAAAAAATCAGTTTCTGCAAATTTCTGTTAAAGATTTTGGAGAAGGCTTGACAAAAGAAGAACAAATTCATATATTTGAGCAATTTTATAGAGTGCCCAAAGGTAATGTGCATGATATAAAAGGATTTGGGCTCGGCTTATATTTTGTAAAGAAAATTGCTGAAGCCCACAAAGGTTTTATAAAAATTTTTTCTGAAAAAGGAATTTATACGGAATTTATATTATATTTGCCGCTATTATGAAAGTATTATTAGTTGAAGATGACTTGACTCTCGGAACTCTGTTAAAAGACTACTTCACAGAGGTTAAAGATTTAGAAGTAGAATGGGTGAAAAATGGCGAAGAAGCTGTAAAAATATTCCCCAAGTTACATCCAGATATCATAATCCTGGATATCATGATGCCCAAGTTAGATGGTTTTGAGACCGCTAAACATATAAAAAAAATTGATGAGAAAGTTCCCATTCTGTTCCTGTCTGCCAAAGATATGAAAGATGACATCATCAAAGGTTTTACATTAGGAGCTGATGATTACATCACTAAACCCTTTGACAAAGACGAGCTTTATATGCGTATGAAAGCTATCCTTAAAAGAACGCATAAAATAGATGAATCAGATATCTTGAACTTCGGAAAATATTCTTTAGATACTGTACAGGATATTCTAAAAACTCCTACCGGTGAAATTAACCTTACTACCAAAGAATCTAAACTTCTCGAGCTTCTCGCTAGAAATAAAAACCAAATCGTCAACCGTTCCGACGCCCTACTCCGTGTCTGGAAAGAAGATACTTACTTCAACGCCAGAAGTATGGACGTTTACATCTCTAAATTAAGAAAATATCTTAAAGATGACCCAACCCTCCAAATTATTAACGTTCATGGTGTTGGTTACAAACTCACAGTAGAAGATTAAATGAGATTCAAAAAAAATGAATTCTCTCTTGAAGAGGCTTTAAACCTTTGGATAGAAAAAAATCAATCCAAGTTTAAAGTCTCTCCCAACGATATTTATCAAAATTGGCGCTTTATTGTAGGTGATCTTATTGCTAATCAGACCACTTCAATTTGCATATCAAATCAAATTCTTCAAATCAAAGTCTCACACTCTTTGTGGAAAAAGGAACTTTTCTATCATACTGATACCATCAAGCAGAAAATCAATCAGTTCGCTCAACAAGAACTTATTACCAAAGTCGTGATATTATAGTTTTTTTATCTTTGCATTCAAAACTAATAAGTGGAAGAAAAAAAAGATATTTTTGAACTGAATTATCGTATTGAAGATATAAACCCAATTCACTTCTTTGGACCTAATGATAGTTATTTAGATTACTTAAGACAATCTTACCCCGATTCTAAAATCATCGCCAGAGGAACAGAACTAAAAATTTACGGTGAACCCGAAAAAATAAAAAAAATTCTCGAAATAATAGAAAATCTTTACCAAGAAGTCAAAAAGTATGGGCAACCCGAGTTTATTAAAGTTAAACAAATTATCTTAGGCAAAAAAGAATGGGCTGATATTGATAAAGATGCCATCATCAAAGGATATAACGACAAATGGATAAAACCCAAAACGCCAGGTCAAAAAAAATTAGTAGAAACCATTGACAGTCATGATATAGTATTTGCGTTAGGTCCTGCTGGTACAGGAAAGACTTATATTGCAGTTGCATTAGCTGTAAAAGGTTTAAAAGAAAAGAAATATAAAAAAATTGTTTTAGTTAGACCTGCTGTTGAAGCGGGAGAAAGTTTAGGTTTTCTCCCTGGAGATCTCAAAGAAAAAGTAGACCCCTACCTTCGCCCTCTCTATGATTCTCTGGAAGATATGATTGGTCCAGAAAAACTTAAAGATTATCTAGAAAAAAATATTATTGAAATTGTACCATTAGCATATATGCGCGGAAGAACGCTCAACCAATCTTTCATTCTCATGGACGAAGCACAAAATGCTACCGAGACCCAAATGAAAATGTTCCTTACACGCCTCGGGCAAGAATCCAAAATCATCGTCACTGGAGACCAGTCCCAAATCGATTTACCAAAATCTCAAAAATCAGGACTCCTCCAAGCTACCAAACTCCTCAAAAACATTTTAGGTATTGGTTTTGTCTTCTTTAATGCACAGGATGTCGTTAGGCATCCCCTTGTAACTCAAATTATTAACGCTTACGATAAATTATTAACGCATAACCCCAATGAAAAATCCTAAAATTGCTTTTATTGCTCTGCTCATTGTTTCGTTGGTAAACGCTCTACTGATTGTATGCCTTTACGGATTATCATTCAATATTCCGAAAGAAATAGAAATCAGTATTCGATGGCTCGGTGTTCTTACTTTTATTTATTATGGTATCACTAAATCCTCTTTGACAGTTTGGGTTTTTATAAGTATGATTTTAGGACTAGCACTAGGCACTGATTTTCCCCATTTTTCTATTGAACTGAATGTAATATCCAAAGTTTTTCTAAAACTCATTAAAACGATCATTGCTCCTTTACTGTTTGCTACGCTGGTAGTAGGTATTGCAGGGCATTCTGATATCAAGCAAGTAGGTCGAATGGGCTGGAAATCTCTACTATACTTCACTACCGCTACCACCTTAGCGCTAATTATTGGGCTTATCGCTATCAATATCTCCCAAGCAGGAGTTGGTATTACCCAAACCGAAAAAAAAACAGAGCTTCATTTTGACCCGCATCTTCTATCCTACAAAGTAGATACCCTTTCCAAAGAATATACTTTGCTTTATGATAGTAAGCCATTAAAAGAAGCCAAACCAAAACCTAAACAATCCACTGAGGAAGTTATACTTCATATTTTCCCCGAAAATATTGCCAAGATGATTTATGAAGGGCAGGTTTTACAGATTGTAGTATTTAGTATTTTATTTGCTATGGGCTTGATGACGGTCAATGAAACGCATAAAACGCGTATGCTTCATTTCACTGAAGATTTAGCGGAGGTCATGTTTAAGTTCACGCATCTGATTATGTATTTAGCACCTTTTGCGGTTGCGGCGGCTATCGCTTACACGATTGGTAAGATGGGCTTCGGTATTTTAGTCAATCTGGGATTACTATTAGCAACCTTATACGTAGCACTATTGGCTTTTGTTATTTTGGTATTAACTCCTATCATGTTAATTTTAAGGATACCTATCTTAAAGTTTTGGAATGCGGTCATCGACCCTGCTTCGTTAGCATTTGCTACAGCAAGTTCAGAAGCCGCACTACCCAAAGCTATGACTGCCATGGAAGCCTTCGGTGTCCCACGTAAAATTGTTTCTTTTGTTATTCCAACAGGATACAGCTTTAATTTGGATGGTACTACGCTCTATTTAAGTTTAGCAACTATCTTCGTAGCGCAAGCCGCAGGTATAGATTTTTCTTGGTCTCAACAATTAGGAATTATGGCTACCTTACTATTGATGAGTAAAGGCGTTGCAGGAGTACCCAGAGCTTCCCTGGTCATTTTATCAGGCGCCGCTACTATGTACGACCTGCCCGAGTGGCCTATTGCGGTCATTCTGGGGATAGATGCCCTCATGGATATGGCTCGAACCTCTGTCAATTTAATAGGAAATTGCCTCGCTAGTGTTGTTATCGCTATCTGGGAAGGTGAGTTTAAATCTCAATAAATAAATGGCATATTTTTTGTTAGCTTTTAATCAAAAATTTTCAAGCGCTGAATGTATCAATCTATTTTAATGCAATTATTACCTGCTCTTCATAAAACCGCTGAATTCATTAGTAAAGAATTTATTCGTTTTGACCCAGCAAACATCGAAATCAAAGGACATAACGACCTTGTATCCTACGTAGATAAAACCGCAGAAGCTATGTTAGAAGAAGCTTGCTTAAAAATTACGCCAGATGCTGGTTTTATCAATGAAGAAACTGGTGTTAAATCCCCTGATTCGGAATTCGTTTGGATTATTGACCCCCTTGATGGAACTACCAATTTCATACAAAAAATTCCTGTCTTTGCTATATCCATCGCTCTACAACACCAAGGAAAGTTAGTACTTGGTGTAGTTCATGAAGTCAATCGTTGGGAAACTTTTACTGCCATCAAAGGACAGGGCGCTTACTTGAACCATAAACCTATTCGTGTCACGAAAGAAAAAAAACTCTCACAAGTAGTTGTAGCAACAGGTTTTCCTTACTCTAATTTTTATAATTTAGATGAATATATCGATCTATTCAAAGAATTTTTATTCGCTACTCGTGGTTTACGGCGTTTAGGCTCTGCCGCTACGGATTTAGCTTTTACGGCAGCAGGACGCTTCGGCGGATTTTTTGAAGCTAATTTAAAACCCTGGGACATTGCCGCTGGTACGCTTATCGTTCAGGAAGCCGGTGGCATCGTAACTGATTATATGGGCAACCCCAATTGTGTATTCGGTAATTCTATTCTTGCCTCCTCCCCTATCATCCATCAACAAATGATGGGCATCATCGCAAGAAATATTCATATCTGTCCTTGAATTTTATTGAAAAATACTCAAAAAATATACCATTATATTCCATAAAATTAATTTTTTTCAACAAAACCCTATTTTTTTTTTTTTTTTTTTTTTTAAAAGGAACACCCGATAGGCGGGTGAACCTGTTGCAGCTTCGGAAACTAGTTCCATGTAGCCGCCGATCAGAACATGTATATGAGCGTCAGAACATTGGGATAATTGCACACCGAAGTGTTGTGACTCTAGAGGTTACAGAATGCTGAGTCAGGACATTCCCACGGCGATAAATGCTTTGAGGTCTCGGCAGGGATCGAACCTAGGCCAGCTAGGACGAAACATTTGCAACAACACCACTCGGCCACCGTGCCCCCCAACTTAGGTTCAGGTGTAAGAATACGTATATTGGACGTTTTCCAGACACTGAATTTCGGAGCGATCCCCGATTCACAATTGTGAATCGATCCGGAAAAAACGTTCGATTTT
>CALLNY010000053.1 GCA_938005475.1 uncultured Bacteroidia bacterium
TCTCTCTACCTCCTCTTCCAAAGCCGATAACTTGACTAGAACTTCTAAAAGCATTCGCTGTAATTCCTCTATCGTGTTGGGTAGTTTCTTGTCCGAAAAATAAAAACTTTTTCGTAATTTTGCATGTACCTAAATAGTTACGAAATAACTAAGTTTCCGGATTTATCTAAAATGAAAAAACTAAAAATACTCAATATTAAAGGTAATGCACTAACTAAATTGGATATTATTGAGATACAAAAACAACTTCCGCATACTAAAATAATTTTTAAAGAATGGAATTAAAAATAGCTAGTGATAAAATTTTTTGGCAGGGTAAGTATCGAGGCGGAACGTTAATCAAATCAAGACATGAAACAGAATTTATTCCTGAAGTATATGAAGGAGAAGAGTTAAGCGGTTGGGTTTGCCCAGGATTGGTGAATGCGCATTGTCATTTAGAGCTATCCCATTTAGGATGTATCTCAAAAGAAATCCAAGGCAAAGGAATGGCTTTTTTTATTCAATGGATACAAGAAAAGCGAAAACGTTTTGTTGATATTCAAAAGGAAAGTATTATTAAAGTATTGAATGATTTTAAGAATGAAGGTGTTTTTTTTATAGGAGATATTTGTAACTCTTTGATAACTAAAAAAATAAAGGAAGATTTTACTGATATTTACTTTAAGAATTTTTGGGAGGTATTTGGTTTAAATCCGCATCTTCCTGATGAAAAATGGAATGAAATTCAAAATAATGCTAAGTTAATGAATGCTTCTATCAGTTTACATGCACCTTATAGTTGTTCTAGCGGTTTAATAGAAAAAGTAAATGCTACCTTTCCTGTCATACAAAGTATTCATATTGCGGAGTCTCGAGAGGAAGTAGATTATTTTGAGCAAAATGAAAGTAAGATGAAGCAAGCTTTTTTAGCTATGGGTATACCGGAAACCTATCTAAAGGATAAATTGCCTTTTCCCGAAGCTATTCTACATAAAAATACATTACAATATTTATTAGTACATAATGTTTATTTAAGAGATAATCATATTCCACAAGATATTTTAAACAAGTGTTTTTTTTGTATTTGCCCAACTTCTAATTTATTTTTGCATGGAAAAACCGTTTCTGAGGAATTTATACGAAATCATCTAAGTAAGATTTGTTTGGGAACCGATAGTTCAGCTACCAATGACCTACTATCTGTTTTGAAAGAAATGAATTATTTAAAATCTATGGGTTTACAAAATAATGAGATAGTAGAGATGGCAACATCTTGTGGTTACAAGGCGCTTCTTGTTCCTGAAAATTATTTACAGAAATATTATCATATTGTTGTTATTAAAGATTTAGGGTATAATTTTGAAACCCTCGTATTATGGGGATAATTTTACTTTTGTTTATATCTGTGGTTTATTATGGAGTATATTTGATTTATCATACTTGGAAATTTATCAACTATAAGCCTGTAACTCATCATTACCTTTTTCATGTAAGTGTAATTGTTCCTATTCGTAATGAATCTGATTATATCATTTCCTGTTTGAAGAGTATTTTAGCTCAAGATTATCCTAAGGATTTGCTAGAAATTATTATAGTTAATGACCATAGCGAGGATAACAGTCTTGTTTTATTAAGAGCCTATGCAGATTATCCTAACATTAAAATTTTAAATTTACCGATTGGGAAACAAGGCAAGAAAGAGGCTATAAGCTACGGAATAGAGCATGCTGGGGGAGAACTTATTATAACCACAGATGGTGATACCATAAGAAATGAACACTGGGTAAGGACGATGGTGAGTTATTTTGGGGAAAATACGGCATTGGTATCGGGTCCAGTGAGGTTATCGGGGATAAGTGTATGGCAAGAGATGCAAGCATTAGAGTTTGCGGGTTTGGTATTGCTTGGAGGTGCTATGATTGCAAATAAAAGACCAAGCCTTTGTAATGGGGCTAATTTAGCTTATAGAAAAAAAGTTTTTTTGGAAGTAAATGGTTTTCAAAATATAAGTCATATTGCATCAGGGGATGACGAATTGTTACTACACAAGATAAGACACCTTAAGAAGTATGCAATCGTTTTTGCTAAAAATACTCAAGCTATTGTAGAAACCCCTGCTCAATTTAAATTAAAAAGTTTTATTTATCAACGTATTAGATGGACAAGCAAAAGTACGGTTTACCCTGATAAATGGATTACCTTTCATTTAATGATGGCTTATTTTGCGAATTTATCAATTATTATTTCATTATTTTATGGTTTATTGTATAAAGAAAAAGGATGGATTTTTTTTATTTTATTGTTTATGAAGGTTTTGGCTGAGGGAATAACTCTTTATTTTGCAACCAAATTTCTTAATCAAAAAAAGCTTTTAAAGTGGTTTTTATTAGAGCAGTTTTTACACATTATTTATGTTTTGTGGGTTGGAGTGGTATCACAAATAAAAAAAACCTATGTATGGAAAGGTAGAAAAGTAAGGTAGTAAATTGAAAATTAGAAAATTAAACTAACTGTGAAAAAAAATTTAAGTTTTACACACAATAAAAAGCAAAAAAAATTGGCTGTTTAAAATATATCATATAATTTAGCGGCGAAAAAAGAAAATATAATCAAACAATATGGAACAAGAAGTTCAGAAGTCAAGCAGTGCGATTAAAGAATGGATATCGCCAATTATTATTGCCTTAACAATTGTTGTAGGTTATTTTACGTATTTTGTGATTATGGGAAATCCTGCTAACTTTGAAGGAGGAGACACCGCAAATCATCCCATCAATACACTAGGTATTGTTTATAAAGGAGGTATTTTAGTGGGTCTTGCGATTGCCTTGTTTTTGATGGTTGTTACTTTCTCAATTGAAAGGTTTATTACGTTAGGAAGAGCCTCTGGCAAAGGTAGCATAAACACATTTATTGCTGATATTAGAGATTTACTTGAAAAGAATGATATTCAAGGTGCTATCAATCGTTGTGATGAACAATCGGGTTCCGTAGGAAATGTGATAAAATCTACACTTAAAAAATATCAAGAAATGCACGATCTAACTATAAAAGAAAGTCAAGGTGTTAATATAGTATCACAAGGGTCGGGCGGAATAGTGGTAGCAGATGTTAAAGATAAAGAACAAAAAGTAGCCGTAATTCAAAAAGCGTTGGAGGAATCTACTGCATTAGAGTTACCCATGTTAGAGAAAAATTTAGTTATCATTGCCACTATAGTATCCATTGCAACATTAGTAGGTTTGATTGGTACGGTATTAGGTATGATTAGAGCATTCTCAGCGTTGGCAACTGCTGGAGCTCCTGATGCAGTAGCACTATCCACTGGTATTTCCGAAGCCCTTATCAATACTGCCATTGGTATATCTACTTCAACCGTTGCTACCGTTGCTTACAATTACTTCACTTCCAGAATTGATAATATGACTTACTCTATTGATGAGTCAGGGTATTCTATTATTCAAACTTTTATTGCGAAACATTAATCTTTGATATATGGCTAAAGTAAAAGTTGCACGTAAAAGTACAGCCATCGATATGACACCTATGGTGGACTTGGCTTTTTTGTTGCTAACCTTCTTTATGCTTACTACCAAATTCAAGCCTCAAGAAGCTGTTGAAATATTAATTCCATCATCTATTGCCCAGACACCATTGCCTGCTACGGATGTTATGATTATTAGTGTGAGTAAGGATGGTAGAGTATTTTTTGGTGTGGATAGTAAGCATACGCGTGAAGCAACTATCAGAAGAATTATGGAAAAGTATAATTTGGATTTATCTCCTGATGACGTAAATACCTTTTCTATCATGCCTCAGGTGGGTTTGCCCATTTCTGCTTTATCCCAGTGGCTAAAAGCAAAACCTGCTGAAAGAGACAAAATTTTGCAGTCTGCTCCAGGTATACCTTGCGACTCTGCCCATAACGAATTAGGAGACTGGATAGTAGCATCTCGTTTATCTAATACACAGTTGCGAATAGCCATTAAAGGAGATGTAGATAGTCCTTATCCTGTTATTAAAAAAGTGATAGATACCCTTCAGGATAGAAACATCAACAAATTTAATTTGATAACTGGTAAAGAAGCACCAGAACTTATTGATACATCAAAATTATAACTTTAAAATACAAAAATTTAAAAAGATATGGCAGCAGAAGTCGGTGGCGATAGTGGAGGCGGCAAAAAAGGTGGTAAGAAAGGAAGAAAAAAAGGCAAAATGCCTAGAATCGATATGACTCCACTTGTGGATTTGGGATTCTTGTTATTAACTTTCTTTATTTTGACAACTACAATGTCTACACCTACTACCATGCCCGTGGTTGTACCTCCCAAAATCAAAGAAAATCAAAAAGACCAAGTTGATCCCCCCAAAATACAAGAATCACGATTAATGACAATTCTTTTAGGTAAGCAAGATAGAGTCTACTATTACATTGGTAGTGGTCAAGATGAGAAAAGACCCCCTGAAATGCAATTGACAGGTTTTTCTAAAACGGGTAAAGGAATACGCCAAGCTATTATCAATCAAATCAAAGCCGTTAGAGATAATCCTCTAATCGGACCTAATGATAAAAGTATTATGATTTTGATTAAACCTATGGATGATTCAAAGTATAAAAATATGGTAGATATTTTGGACGAAATGAATATCTTACAACAAAAGAATTATGCTTTGATTGCACCTTCACCAGTGGAATTGGATATGGTAAAAAAATACAATGAACAAGCGGGTATTGAAAATTAAATAATTTTAACATGATTAACGAGTTAATTTGTTAAAAAAACTTTATTTTCAATACAAAGTATAGCATAAATCATTTAATTACGTAAATTTGTAAAAAGATTTATCATGAGTGCAAGTACAGTAAGACCTGATTTAGATGACTTTGTCTTTGAGAGTCGGGAAAAGCGCTATGGAGCCTATGTGCTAAGGCAACTTTATCCTAGAAACGTATCAAGAGCCTTTATCATAGCTTCCTTGTTAGTCTTATTTTTTATTGCCATTCCTCTAATCAAAAAATTTTTTGAAAGAGAGGAAGAAATCAATACTAATACGAATAGATTAACGTATGCAGAATTAAAGGACCCTCCCCCTATTGATAAGAAAGAAGAAATTAAACCTCCCCCTGATGAATTACCTCCTCCCCCTAAAAGAGCTTCAATTAAATTTGTGGTCCCTGAAACAGTTAAAGACGAAGAACCCCCAAAAGAAGAACAGAAATTAGCTAACATGGACTCTCTCTTGAAAGGTAATCCAGGATTAGTAGACCAAGAAGGGTCAAATGATGTTCCAGTTGATTTTGGAACTGATGAAGGAAAAGGTAATGTTCCCGTAGAAATTAAAGAAGAACCAAAAAAAGAAGAAGAGCCTGATGTAAATGCGTTTGTTGCGGTTGAAAAAGAACCAGCACCTGTTAACTTAGATGTAATCAAAAAAAATATTGGTTATCCCAATCAAGCAAAAGAATTAGGAATTCAGGGTAAAGTAATAATAAGAGTTCTTGTAAATAAAGAAGGTAAACCAACTAAACACGTGGTCGTTCGTTCTCCTCATTCATTATTAACAGATGCTGTAGTTAGTCAATTGTATAACTTACAATTTACTCCAGGAATTCAAGCAGGAAAGCCTGTCCCTGTATGGGTAAATATACCTTTTGATTTTCGTTTGCAATAATTGCGTCACAATAATTGAATGAACAATTTTAAGCTATTCATAAGAATAGCTTTTTTCTATTGTAGAAATAAATAAAAAATGTTATTCAATGTTACAAAAAAAGTATTATATTGCGGTCTATTTAATTAGAATGAAAAAAATTAGCATTTTAATACTTGCTTGTATTTTTTCAGGAATATTTTACAAAGAAGTTCAAGCTCAGAGTTACGCGATTACATTTCAACAAAATGTAGGTAATCCTGGAGGATTAAATACCGAATCAGATAATGCAACATCGGGCTGGGTAAATTGGGTTACTGGAAATCAGATTTCTAATTTTTGGTCACCAGGGTTGACGTTACCATTTCCTTTTAGTTTTTATGCGCAGCCGGTTACGGATTTATATGTAAGTCAAAACGGTTTAATTTCTTTTGAGTTATCTCCAAGTGCATTAAGCGTAAATGATAATACAACATTACCTTCAACAGAAATTGGGCAAATGACCATTTGTGCCTTTTGGGATGAATTCACTTATGACCCGCCTACACTCTCTAATTCTGTAATCTATTATAAAGTTTTTGGTACTGCCCCTAACCGCCAGTTGTGGATTAAATGGTCGCAATTTGAAATCGGTACAACTCCTACGGTCGCAACCTGGGCTTGTGTCCTTGAAGAAACCTCTAATAAAATTTACATTGTGGACATGAACAATTTTTCAGGTGGAAACCTAAGCGCTACCATCGGTGTACAGTATGATAATACCAAAGGCGTATGTTATAACAATGCAAATAATGTTGGTTTCCATGATGTGGGAAGCACGAGTCATTCGGATAATGATGTTTATACCATTACACCGCTATTTTTTGATGATGTAATGTTGGAGTCTATTGATTCTCCTGTTGCACCTTTTGCGGGGGGAGCACATCCTGTAAAGGTCACCATTCGTAATCTTGGCTTAAATACCTTAACCAGTTGTAATATCCATTGGTCGGTAAATAACATACCACAAACTACTTATAATTGGACAGGAAACTTGATTTCTACTGATTTTCAAGATAATATCACAATAGGAACTTATAACTTTGCTTCGGGTGGATATTTATTAAAAGTATGGACTTCTCAGCCGAATGGACAAACAGATGAACAACCTAATAATGATACGTTACAAGTGTTGTTATATCCTTCATTATGTGGAACTTATACTATTGGTGGTGCTACTGCGGATTTCCCTAATTTTGTGGAGGCGGCTCAAGCACTAAATTTAGGCGGTATTTCTTGTCCTGTCGTATTTAATGTAAATCCTGGTTTTAGTCCTTACATTGGGCAGGTCAATTTATCCCGAATTTTAGGTACTTCTTCTACGAATACGATTACTTTTAACGGCTCCATAAATAAAGATACTATTCAGTTTTCAGCTTCCTCTATAACCAATCCTGCTACGATACTCATAGATAGTTGTCAATACGTTACTTTTAATAATTTGAGTATTTTAGCGGCAGGTTCTGCTTACGGTGTTGGAATTAAAATTACTAACCGCTCTGCGAATATTAATTTAAATAATTGTCGTATCGTTACTAATTCTATGGCAACCTCGGAGGACTTTGCAGGCATCGCTATTATGGGTAATAATTATACTACTCCAGGAAACTACGGTCAAAATATCAGTATCACTCAATGTAGTATAGAAGGGGGGTACTATGGTATTTTTTATATGGGACAGCCTACTCCTCTTCTCAATATAGGAAACTTCAATCATAATCAAATTTTGAATGCCAATATGATGGGGATTTCAGTTACCAATGGTCAGAATCTCAATCTACTCAATAACCAAATAATTTTGAGAACCAATGCGGCAAATGCTTCTGTTGGAATAGATTTGAATGCGGTAGATTTATTCAACATTGAAAAAAATATTCTTCAACGAGCAAGGGAGATAGGGATTAAAATCAATAATGGGAACTATCAAGGAGGATCTCCCACAGTTAGGGCGAGAATTGTAAATAATATGGTAGGAGGGGGGTTCGCCAGTTCGAACGCAAGGGGCATCCAAATTTTAGGTTTCAATACTAGGTTTTTAGATATATGGCATAATAGTGTAAGTATTGTTAACTTAAATGGCAGAGCTTTAGAAATTATGGGCGGTTCAGGCATAGATGTACGCAATAATTCATTAGCTGTCTTTGGTTCTGCATCAGGTTATGCTTTGTATATCAATTCTAATTCAATGGTCTCCCAAGTAAATTATAACAACTATTATACGCAAAATTCATCTAATTTTATTTACATTGGTACTAATTACAATACTTCGAATTATGTTGGTGGGGGAGGATTTAATGCAAACTCAAAACATGGAGACCCCGGCTATGCAAATAATCAAAATAATTTACATGCGAGACGTTCTCAACTGAATGATTCTGCGGTATTGATAGCATCTGTTCCAGACGATATCGATGGAGATAGCCGCCCCTTGGCTCCAGGTGTGGTTCCTGATATCGGTGCTGACGAGTTCAATCCTCCCCTTGCTGATGTAGGCATTTCTGATATTACGCTTCCCCTAGATTTCTCTTGTGGTAAAATCAATGATACTATCATCGTAACCGTTAAAAATTATGGGTTAGCTACGCAAAATAATATTCCAGGTAGAGTAGTCGTTTTTGGTATAGGAAATCAACTCATCAATTTTACTATTCCTGGACCTATCGCTCCGAATGCTACCGCAACTCATACCATCACTAATTTCAATACCAACCTAACAGGAACTTATTATGTACGCGCATATACCATGTTTCCGCAGGATAGTATCTACGAAAATGATACTTTGGTAAAATTTGTATCCATGCTTAAAACCCCCAGTATAACTGGGCAGAATGTATTAGTATGTGATTCTGGTTTTGCCATTTTAAGTGTAAACCCAGAACCCGGAGTAGAATATACATGGTATGATGCTCCCAACGGCAATGTACTAGGTACAGGACCTACTTTTAATACTCCTGTAATCTATAATACCACCTCTTTTTTTCTGAGAGGAATAAATCGCGTAGCAAGTCATGTAGGACCAGCCGATACTACACTCGGTACGGGGCAGTTTACAGGCACTTTCTCAATAGGAACTACTTTTAATGTTTATAGAACTGTGACACTAGATACCGTAGTATTGTACAGCCAGAATGCTGGTAATGCTGTTATTAACCTAAAAAATGCATCTAATACAGTTCTAAATACTGTTAATTTCACGGTTCCAGGTCCTGGTAAACACGTGGTTTACTTGGGATTTGTAGTTACTCCTGGAACGAATTATAAACTGGATTTAGCGGGTTCTACTGCAAGTTTGAGGCTTTATCAAAATAATTTAGGTGCTTTATATCCGTATTCTGTGAATAATGTATTTGAGATTACGGGCAATACCGCCAATCAAGTAGCAAGGTTTTACTATTTTTACGATTGGGTAATTACAATAAATTCTTGCGAATCCAATTTTGTGCCGATAACTGCCATCGTAGGGCAATCTCCCAACGTTAATTTAGGACCAGACCAAATTGCTTGTGATACTGCGTTTGTAAATGCGCAAGTACCTGGAATTAACAATCCTAATCAGTATGTTTGGAATACCGGCTATGTGGGTCCCCTTTACAAAATTACAACTTCAGGGCAATATTTCGTAGAAGTTACCGCAAGTAATGGCTGTAAAAAAAGAGATACCATCAACGTGGTTATCTTAAATAGTGCATCAGTTAACTTGGGAAATGATACTACGCTGACTTGTGGAGATTCATTAGTAATTGATTTAGGCTCAGGTGCCTCTTATGTATGGTCAACGGGGGATACTACTCCTTCTATTACTATCAAGCATCCTGGTATTTACTCTGTACGTGTTTATCAAGGATTGTGTGAAAGCAGAGATACTATTCAAGTAAACTTCTACTCTGAAATGACCTTAGGAAATGATACTACTGTAAATTGTGGGACGCCCCTCTTTTTAAGTCCGAGTTTGAGTGGAGATAGTTACTTATGGTCTACTGGTGCAACTACCCCTACTTTAAATGTAACGTCTTCAGGAACTTACTGGGTAGAAGTTATTAAAGGAAGTTGTATTTTACGGGATACTGTTCAAGTAACTATCAAGGACTTAGATTTAGGATGGCCTTCTGATACTTCGGCATGTTTTAGCTTGAATTTGAATGCTTTAACTCCAAATGCAATCGCTTATTTATGGTCTAATAATGAAGTTATCCCCGCTATTACCGTGACTACCTCAGCTACGTATTGGGTTCAAGTAACTTTAAGCAATGGTTGTATTGTTAGAGATACTATTCAAGTTACAATAGATACAGGACCTCCGCAGGTGAATATTGTTGTCAGTGATACTGTTAATCAATTGCAAGGTTTTGTGGTACAGCCAGATATTATACAATCAGGCTATACTTATTTATGGGATTTCGGAACAAATGCTCAACCTACCTCTGCAACGGGTCCTGGACCTCATACCGTGATTTATGATTCTTCGGGAAATCATACCATTCAATTGATAGTGGTAGGGGGATGTGGCTCGGATACTACCTTCAAAACGATATATGTTGCACCTGTAAGTAATATCCCTGTTTGGAAATCTTTTATCCGAATTTATCCTAATCCGTTCTATGAGCACTTTTTGTTACAGTTGCCAGCCAATCAATGGTTTGATATTGAAATATATAATCTCTCCGGAGAACCTATTGTCACATTTTACGATATTCAAGAAAAGTTTGAAGTTTCTACGGAAGATTGGGCATCAGGTACTTATTTGTTAAAAATACGCAGTGGTGATTCTGCGATTATTCAGAAGATTATTAAGCAGTAATTAAAAAGAGAGGCTGTCTAAAGACAGCCTGTTTTTTTTGAACATTAAAGAATTAAATTTTATTTATTCCTAAATAGCTTTGTAAAGCTTTGGGAATATAAATAGAACCATCGGGTTGTTGATGATTTTCTAATAATCCTGCTACAATACGAGGCAATGCTAATGCAGAACCATTAAGCGTATGTAATAATTCTGTTTTTTTATCGCCTACACGGTAACGTAATTTTAAACGATTTGCTTGAAAAGTTTCAAAATTAGATACAGAACTGACTTCAAGCCATCTTTTTTGAGCGGCAGACCAAACCTCAAAGTCATAAGTTTTAGCGGAAGCGAAGCTCATATCTCCACCACAGAGCGCTAAAATTCGGAAAGGCAATTCTAAATCTTCCATCAATCCTTTTACGTGTTCAACCATTTCTTCTAGGGCTTGGTAAGATTTATAAGGAGTTGTAATTTGAACAATTTCTACTTTATCAAATTGATGAAG
>CALLNY010000054.1 GCA_938005475.1 uncultured Bacteroidia bacterium
GGGTCTATGACCAAAATTTTAGTTTTATCATAGTTTCCAACTTGATATCGTAATATATTTTTTTCTAGATTCCATTTTGCTGAAATCATTGAATTTTCTTGATAAACTTTCAAATCTTTCCAACGAATTAACCCCAAGGAAGTTTGTATAATAGGTTCATTTTGAATAAGTTGAATATCATTACTTCCAGTAACTTGAATAGCGATTTGTTGATAATCCGCATAAGGATTTACCACAAAATCATAACGAAATTGACCGTTATCAAAATAACAACGTAAATCAATTCCTTTATAAACATTTTTCAATATTACTTCTTCATAAAGTTTTACATTACTTTTCCAATTTTGTGAGTTATTGCCTATATAGTAATGATGAACAAAAGACTTTTCTTTGACTTTTAAGTTTTGTTGAGGAGTGTTAGCGTTCATAAATTTCCATTCAACGATATGCCCTTTTCTATCAAAAAGCGTTCTTTGGAACTTCATAGGTTTTTCTTGGTCATCGGGATGAATTTTAGGAGTATTTTGGTAAAAATCATAGATTATACCGTTTTTTGTAATCCAAATGTCCACGTTTTTTAATCGGGTTAGAAAAAGCACTTGACTGTTCCATTGTCCTTGATTTTCAATGAAATAATTATCTGCTTTTGTTAATGTGAATATAGAATGTAAAATCCACATAAAAAGAAGATTTTTGCTCATCATGAAAAAGTTTTAAAGTAAGCAAAAGTATAGAAGATTTCTTTATGGTTTTACTGTGAAGTAAGAATTTTGAATTTTTGGGTAAGAAGTAAATGGAATGGAAAATCCAATAAAAAAAGCCATCTAATGATGGCTTAAGACTTGTAGCGGAGGTTGGAATCGAACCAACGACCTTTGGGTTATGAGCCCAACGAGCTACCTCTGCTCCACTCCGCAATTCGTTTGCAAAATTACTATTTTTTTCTTTGTTAATCAAGCTTTTTAGGTAAAATCGTTAAATAATTTTTCAAATGCTTGATTTTCAATTAAAAATTTTTATCAAATAATAAACGTAATGCAATCAAAGTCAATAGTATTATCACACTAATTAAAAAAAGAAAGTTCTTCCATAG
Source organism: uncultured Bacteroidia bacterium (assembly GCA_938005475.1). Taxonomy (GTDB): domain Bacteria; phylum Bacteroidota; class Bacteroidia; order J057; family CALLMJ01; genus CALLMJ01. The sequence goes on from CALLNY010000054.1 coordinate 1,094, forward strand.
ACGTAAATGATTCCATTTTTGGGTTTTGAGGTCAAAGAAATGAAAACCTGTATGGCTGACTACAAAACCGATAAAAATACCTGCAAGGACATCACCTAAAAAATGTACGCCCAAATAGATACGAGAGAAAGCAACTGATACCGCAATAATAAGGGCTACAATCTGAAAAAATATATTCCATTCTTTCCATAGCATTAAACAAAAAACAGTAGTAAAGATAGCGGTAGTATGCCCTGACGGAAAAGATTTGCCATAAGCATCATAGCCTTCTAGGTAGTTTACTAAATCTTTTCCAAAAATTACAAGGGGTCTATACCATTCGGAGAAAAAAAAATTTTTGAGTAACTGTACAATTAAAGAGCTAATAATCAAACAGATAATCATACTCAAGGATTTAGAAAGGTATTTTTTACCATAGAAAAGAAAAAATAAAGCAGAAAAAGTAAAACCATCACCTAGATGAGTAATTTTAGAAAAATAAAAATCTGCCCATTTTGCTTGGAAGCCATTGAGGATAATAAAGCTCATATAGTAACCATAAAAGTATAAATAAGCACAAGCGATACCATAAAGAATGACAAACAACGAATAAAAAAGTTTATTTTTTACATCCATCCTTTTCGTTTAAACCAAATATAAATCGTTAGGACCACCATGATCATGGTAAGCCAAGTAAGCGGGTATCCCCAAGGATGCTCTAATTCCGGCATAAATTTGAAATTCATTCCATAAACTCCCACGATAAAAGTGATTGGTAAGAAAAAAACCGAAAACAAAGTAAGCACTTTAACCACTTCATTGGTTTTATGAGAGGCTAAAGATATATGGATATTAATCAAGTTGTTACTATCCTCCATGAGTTCGTCCGTTATGAACAAGAATTCATCGATAGTTTCTTTTAAGTCTTGGAAAGCAGGATTGGTATGGTCTAATTTAGCACGTAAAATTCTTACAATATCTTGCGTTAGGCGTAACATTTTACGAATTACGGTAATCTTTCTTTTGAAGAAATATAATTCTTGGATTAGGGTAGGGTCCGATTGAGTTGAAAAAATACGAATTTCAAACTTATCTACTTGTAAATCAGCATTTTTAATTGCTTTTTCATAGCTTAATACAACATGATTTAGAATATCAATCGTTAAATTCTCTTTGTTTGTTCTATCAAAATCCTCTTCTTCGAGACTTTCTTTTTTGTTTTTCCATTCGTTTATAATCCGTAATAAGAACTCTTGGTCAACTCTATGAATGGTTAATAAAAAGTCATTACCAATGAAAATTGCTAATATACGGGTCAGTTCTTGAACAGTATCACTTTGCGGAGTAGCTAAATCATCATAAGCTCTTGCAATAATGAAAATAATATCATCGATAAATTCTATTTTGGGAAGGTGTTCTGGGTCTAAACAGTCTTCAACAGAAGTTTCATGAAGATTAAAATCATCAGCAAGTTTTTCAAGTAATTTTCTATCGGGATAAACTACATCTATCCATTGGTAATGATGATTTTTGGATATAAAAACTTGCCTTGTTTCTTGTTGAATTTTCATGAAATCCCCCAAAATTACCGCAAAATTACTTCTTTTTTTGTAAGTTCTAAATTTAATAAATAAATTTGAATTTTATTGGATAGTGAAAGCATGGTTTTGGATACTTATTTTTTTATGTAGTTGTAAAATAACCATTGAACAACCTAAACCTTTTGTTTTAGAGTATCCCTCATACTTTGGTAAACCACATTTGCCTGAAGATAACCCCCTAACACAAGAAGGTGTTCAATTAGGAAGAAAGCTGTTTTTTTCAAGTATTTTCTCATCTGATATGACTATTAGCTGTGCTTCCTGTCATAAACCTGAATACAGTTTTGCCGATAATCAAGATTTTACAGAAGGAGTCTATGGAAAGAAAGTTGCTTTAAATGTTCCTCATTTAATTAATTTAGCATGGAATCCGGGTCCATTTGGTTGGGAGGGAAAAAGCCCTACTATAAGAAAAGCTATTGAGAATGCCATAATTTCTCCACAAGAAATGAATGGAAATTTTAAAGACATTATTAACAGAATCCAACAAAATTCAACGCTTGAAAAGGATTTTCACAAAGCTTTTCCTAATACATCTATGCCAATCAGTAGGGATAATATCTTAAAAGTTCTGGAACAATATGTTCTTACTTTGGTTTCATCTCGTAGTAAATATGATTTATGGAAACAAGGAAGATATGAACCTACAGAATCTGAAAAAAGAGGATTTGAGTTGTTTTTTAAGAGTCCAAAGCCAGGTGTACAAAGGGGGGCAGGTTGCGGCGATTGTCATACAGGCAACATTATAACGAATGGTCTATTTATGAATAATGGATTATTTCCTGTGGAGGAAGGATTGTCTAAATTTACTAACAATATTTTTGATTCTGGTAAGTTTAAAGTCCCTTCTTTAAGAAATGTAACCCTAACTGCACCTTATATGCACAATGCAAAATTTAAAACACTAGAAGAAGTGATTGAACACTACAATTCACATGTTTTCATAAGTGAATATACAAGCCCCGTGCTATTATATCAACAAAATGAGTTTGGAAATGCCCCCAAATTAGATTTAACTAATCTAGAAAAGAAGGATTTAATTGAATTTCTAAAGATGCTTACCGATACATCAGTCGTACAAAAGTAATTTAGTTTAAACGAGCTAAATCTTCTTTTAAAGCAGGATTATCATAAAAACCTAGCTTTTGGGATATCTCTTTAATAGTATTTTTTTCAATTTCTGACATACTTTTAACAGCAGTGGTTATATCTTCTTTACCGTCTAAGATATCAGAATGGGTATGGTCATTTAAAACTAACTGAATTGCTGTGACCGGGTTATGGTGGTGGGCATTGGCCACTGCTTCCATCATGATTAAGGTAATTCTTTGTTTTTCAGTATCTTGTGCAATATATTCCTTTAGAACTAGTAAAAACTTATCCTTCCATTGATCAAAATCATTTAAAAAATAATTAAATTCATTCACATCATCAGAATCTCTATCGGATAAAAAAACATCATCAGTATTATAAAGTTTCAAAATTTCTTCAGTAATAATAAAAATTTCGGATGCGGCAAGATGACCATCAGCTTTGGCAACTAAAAACATAGGCGTAGACATTATCAGTGCTTCAAGTTCATCTTGTGAAACATAATAATCTAAATGTTTAGAAACATATTCCTTATAAAGTTGTTGAAATGATGGAAGTTCTCTTAATTCCATGTTTGATTTTTATTTATTGACAAAAATACGACTAAATAATCAAATATTACAAATAAAATTTAATTATTTTGTAAAAAAAGTTGTAACCATCTTTCTCCGAAGTTTACAATTAAAACTCCCGTAATGATGAGTAATCCACCAAATAACTGGATGAAAGTTGGATGTTCACCAAAAAAAGGGGCAGTGAAAATAGCAAACAAGGGAATAAAATTGACAAAAACAGCACAGCTTCAGGACTTACACTTTTAATCGCTTTATTCCAAAGTATAGAACCAAAAACAGAGCCTCCAAAAGCAATAGCGATTAGCAAACTAAATTGGTAAGAGTTCATTTCATAAATTAATAATGCATTTTTATCCAAATAATACACTAAACTGAAAAAGGGTAGGGATAGTAAAGTTATCATAGTGGAGATTATTAAAGCAGAAATATTTGGTAACCATTGTTTTACGAATATATTATAAAAAACAAAGGTAGAAGTAACTAACAGCATCAATAAATCACCATATGAGAATTTTAAGTTACTTATAATTTCGTAGTCCCATTTTGAAATGATTGTAAATACACCTACTAAACTTATAATCATTCCTAAAACTTGAAATTTAGATATCTCTTTTTGAAAAACTAAATACATAATAAAAGTGGTAATTACGGGATTAAAAGCAACAATTAAAGAAGCGTTCACTGCTGAGGTATATTGCATAGCGACATAAAATAAGTTATTATACATAAAAATACCAACGATTGATAAGAGAAAAAAATATTGAAATTTTTTAATAATAAAATTCCAATTCCATTTCTCGTATAAGTTAAAAATAACCAACAAACCTATACTAGAGAAAAGAAAACGATAAAAGGAAATAGAATTAGGGGAAATTACCTTTAAAGCCAATTTACCGAAATGAAAATTCAACCCCCAGAAAAGGGTAGCAAGAAGAAAATAAGAAAAAATTTTAAGGTTCATCGATGCAAAATTACTTGATTATTTTGACTTGATGTAGTTAATCTTTGAAATTGTTATCTTTGCAACAGCCAACAGTTACCACTAAGTTATATACCCATAGTTGTGATTTGCTTACGAATCTTTGAAATTGTTATCTTTGCAACAGCGGCATTAGTTTCAACAAGGATTTCATCCTCGTTGTGATTTGCTTACGAATCTTTGAAATTGTTATCTTTGCAACAGCATAATTTTTCATTAATGTTGAGAACTTATGTTGTGATTTGCTTACGAATCTTTGAAATTGTTATCTTTGCAACAGCAAATAAAAATAGATAGCCAGTATAGGGACGGTTGTGATTTGCTTACGAATCTTTGAAATTGTTATCTTTGCAACAGCGGGTTCGTTATCCGGGTACATGATAACGTTGTTGTGATTTGCTTACGAATCTTTGAAATTGTTATCTTTGCAACAGCAATATCGGTTCAAGCTTTGTTAAAGGAACTGTTGTGATTTGCTTACGAATCTTTGAAATTGTTATCTTTGCAACAGCAAATGAAAAATAATATGGAAAATAATATGGTTGTGATTTGCTTACGAATCTTTGAAATTGTTATCTTTGCAACAGCACCCAGTAGGAGTTTTTTTTTTTTCAAGTCGTTGTGATTTGCTTACGAATCTTTGAAATTGTTATCTTTGCAACA
>CALLNY010000055.1 GCA_938005475.1 uncultured Bacteroidia bacterium
AAAGGTTATGCAGCATTCTACATCATGAAATATGAAATCTCGCAGGGGCAATACACAGACTTCTTGAATACACTCGGACAAACACAGGCAAGTAATCGCTTCCCTAATGCCTTTGGTTCTAACAGAAATCGTGTATCTCAAGATCCTTTAACTTTTGTTTATAGTTGTGATAGACCCGATAGAGCTATGAACTATTTGTTCTGGACTGATACTTGGGCTTATTTAGATTGGGCGGCATTAAGACCTTTCGTTTGATTGGAAGTTAGCATATTGAGAAACTGTTCAAATAGATATTTACTATCATGGGGTCCTGGGCAGGATTCAGGGTGATATTGTACAGAAAAAGCTTTTTTGTGTTTTAATTGTAATCCTTCAATACTTTTATCATTCAAATTTATGTGGGTAACTTCCACTTGGTCGGATAAATGAGTACTATCTACCGCAAAGCCATGATTTTGGGAAGTTATTTCACATTTACCTGTGAGTAAATTTTTTACGGGGTGATTAGCTCCTCTATGCCCATGGTGCATTTTAATGGTTTTGCAACCTGCGGCAATAGCCAACAATTGATGTCCTAAACAAATCCCAAATATAGGAATATTATGGTCTAATAATTTTTGGATAACCTGTACTTCGTATTTCATAGAAGCGGGGTCTCCGGGACCGTTTGTTAGCATAATCCCATCAGGTGCATAATTCATAATTTCATCGTAACTGGTTAGGTGGGGGAATACCTTGATACTGATTCCCTTTTGCGTAAGTTCTCGCAAGATATTCATTTTGACTCCGTAATCAATCACTGCCACTTTATATTTTGCATTAGGAACGGTAATTTCGTAAGCATTAGAAGTAGAGACGAAGGGAGTTAAATGTAAACCTTTCATAGAGGGAGTGTTACGGAGAATTTGTTTTAATTCATTTAAATCGGGATTTTTTTGAGTGGAGAGAATCGCGTTCATTGCACCTTGTACACGTATTTTTTGGACTAAGGCACGTGTATCTATATCACTAATTACAGGAACTTGATACTGTTCTAAGAGAGATTGTAAACTTTTTGCGTTATTTCTTGAAAATACCTTGGAGAAATTACGACAAATAAAACCTTTTGCATGAATGCGAGTACTTTCCATTTCTTCATTTTCTCTAACGCCGTAATTACCAATATGGGTATGAGTAAAAATAACTAACTGATGGGAAAAAGAGGGGTCTGTTAAAGTTTCATAATAGCCAGCCATGTTGGTAGTAAAACAAATCTCGCCAGTAACGACAGTTTCTGCCCCAAATCCTGTCCCTTCAAATGCGGAACCATCTTCTAATAATAACAATCCTTTATAGGGTGGCAAAAACATTTAGTCAATTATCGTTTGGTCATACAAAAGGACGGCTTCATATTTAGGGAGTTCACCTTTTCTTGCATTTTCAATGATTTGCTCTAATTTATCTTTATTTACTTTATGAACGATAGTGCGGTTATGGAATTGAAGAACGGGAGCCGTATCACAAGCTCCTAAACACTCTGCTTCTCGTAGATAGAACATTTTGTCAGGGCTTACACCGTTTGCATCTACCTTCAAATATTCTTTTGCATAATCATAAAGTTCCTGCCCACCACAAATACCACATGTAAAGCAAGTACATATTTCGAGTAAGTATTTTGCGCGATTTTCTTTGAGATACATAGTATAAAAGGTAGCCACGCCATACACATGAGCAAAAGATAAACCTAATGTATCCGCAACTAACTGAATAGCCCCCTGAGGTAGCCATCCCCATTTTTCCTGTGCTATCCACAGCGCAGGCATTACCGCACTCTGACGTGTCGGATATTTGGAAACATGTTTTTCTATCAATGCTAATTCGTCTGCTGTGAATTCGTAGACATTGGAGTCTGCTTGTTTTTTCGGATATTCTACTTTATGTTCTGCCATTTTAAAACTTGTTATGAATTTGCAAAAATACTTTTTTTTTCTAATAAAAATCATTTTTACAAAAATATTTCAGTTTCTATTTGTAAATTTGTAGGCATTTTAAGTTTGTGGCAATAGAATTAACCAAAATATTTCGTTTTGAAGCGGCTCATTGGCTACCCCAATTCCCTGATGGGCACAAATGTAGAAGGTTACATGGACATAGCTTTGTCGTTGAGGTTATTTTAAGAGGTGATCCTGATGAATCTGGTATTTTAATAGATTTTGGAGACGTTTCTAAAATCGTAAAACCAATTATAGATAAATTAGACCACCAATGTTTGAATTACTTGGGAGAAGAATGGAACGAAGAATTATTAAAAAAACCTAGTTCTGAAAATCTTGCGAAATGGTTATATCAACAGATTAAACCTATCTTGCCTATGATTTATGCGGTTACAGTTCATGAAACTTGCACAAGTAAATGTACTTATTTTGAGTTATAAACTATTTTTATTTGAACTTGGGAGCTAACAGTAAAGTTTTATATTTTTACAAAAAGATTTAGCAATGCAAAAATTAGAATTAATGTCTCCTGCGGGGAGTTTTGAGGCTTTGAGGTCCGCTATTCAAGCGGGTTGTAATTCAGTTTATTTTGGAGTTGAACAACTTAATATGCGGGCACGTTCTTCTATCAATTTTACGTTAGAAGATCTCAAAGAAATCGCTCAAATCGCAAAAGAAAACCATATTAAAGCTTATATAACTTTAAATACTATCATTTATGACCACGATATTAGATTAATGAAAGAAATTGTATCGGCTGCCAAAGAAAATGGTATTGATGCAATTATTGCGTCTGACCATGCGGTCATGAACTACGCTAAAAAAATAGGCATGCCTATTCATATCTCTACGCAATGTAATATCACGAATATTGATAGTGTAGAATTTTATGCAAATTATGCGGATGTAATGGTATTATCACGGGAATTAAGTTTAAGCCAAGTAGAAGACATTGTTCGGGAGATAGAACGAAGAGATATACGGGGTCCTCAAAATGAATTGGTAAAAATTGAGATTTTTGGGCATGGGGCGCTTTGTATGGCGGTTTCAGGTAAGTGTTATTTAAGTTTACATTCTCATAATGCTTCTGCCAATCGTGGGGCTTGTATCCAAAATTGTAGAAGAAGTTACATCGTTATAGATAAAGAAGAAGGCTATGAACTTGAAATCGATAATGAATACATTATGTCCGCAAAAGATTTATGTACTATTGATTTTTTGGATAAAATCATTAAAGCAGGGGTGAGTGTATTAAAAATTGAAGGAAGAGGGCGTTCCGCAGATTATGTTTATGAAACTACTAAATGCTATCGTGAAGCTATTGATAGTATTTATGAAGGAACTTACACCCTAGAAAAAATAGAGACCTGGAAAGAACGTTTGGCTACGGTGTATAATCGTGGTTTCTGGGATGGTTATTATCTTGGAAGAAAAATGGGAGAATGGAGTAAAAACCATGGTTCTGCGGCTACTACTAAAAAAGTATACCTAGGAAAAATTCGTAATTTCTTTGATAAAATTTCCGTTGCTGAGGTAGAGTTAGAAACGTTACAATTAAAACTAAACGACGATATCATTATTACAGGTCCTAAAACAGGGTTAGTTAAAGCTGTAGTTCAAGAAATACGTTTGGAAGATATACCTGTACCTGAAGTTAAAAAAGGAGATATTTTTTCTATAAAACTTCCAGAAAAAGTAAGACCTTCTGATAAGCTTTACAAAGTCGTAAAAGAAGTAGTTGAAAATCGGTAATACTTGATGAGAAATTTATAAAAATTTTTGTAGATGGTAAAAAAAGATGTAATTTTGCGAAGTTGATAAAAGGAATTGAGCGTGGAACAAAATTTTAATGAGCATCGTGAGGTTTACTCACAAAAAGTAAGAGCAGGAAAAAGGACCTATATCTTTGATGTCCGAACTACAAAAGGTAATGATTTTTATATCACTATCACGGAAAGAAAAAAAAGACTTGGTGGCGATGGGTTTCATAAAAATAAAATTTTCCTTTATAAAGAAGACTTTAATAAATTCTTAAATTCACTTACGGAAGTCATTAACCACGTCAAAACAGAACTTCTTCCTGATTATGATTTTGACGAATTTGATAGAAAAAACCAAGAAGAAGAATTTGACCTTTGGGACGATGATTAGTTAAAAAGTCCTTCTTTAAGTCTATACACTGTTTCGTTATTATCAATTATATTTTTCTATCCTACAACTTCATGTAATGCATGATACTGAAATTTATTTTTTCATTTACATTTTAAAATACTAGTAACTAAAAAATGAGTAGGTTCCACGAGAACCATCTTTATTAAAACCTTCAATGATGACCTGCCCTCTCCGATTAACAGCATTTTCTAGGTCTTCTAATTGGTAAATTACTTGGTTATTTACTTTGTAGATAATAAAACCTTCTGGAAATCGCATTTGAGCTAGCTTACCTTGCCCAAGACTTATAATTTTATAACCTGCTTCGATTTTTAATTTATTTTTTTCAAATTTGGTAATAGGTTGTAACTCTGCCCCTAATACTTTAGAATAAATAGATGTTTTTTTGACGATTTTGGTTTCTCCATCTTCGTTTTCAAGAGTCAGGTTCAGTTCAATAAGTTTATTTTTTCTTTGAATTAGTAATTTAACTATGTCACCAGGTCTTGTTAATGCAATGGCTTCATAGAAATCTGCTTTGGATAAGATTTCTTTTTGATTGACTTTCAGGATAATATCTCCTAATTGTAAATTAGCTTTATCAAAACTACCATTGGGATAAATTTCGGATACATAAACACCCAGATAATTTTCTATTTGTTGAGCTTTGGCAAAATTTTCGTCTATATCTTCAACCGTTCCCCCATAAAAACTTCGCTGAACAACTTGATATTCAATTAAATCTCTTACCACTTTTTTAACAATATTAACAGGGATAGCAAATCCATAACCATTATAAGCGCCTGAGTTAGACATAATAGCGGTATTGATTCCCACGAGTTCACCTTTTGTATTGATTAGTGGTCCACCTGAGTTACCGGGGTTAATTGCTGCATCGGTTTGTATGAAAGATTCAATTGGAAATTGTGATTTTACTACGTTAATATTTCTACCTTTAGCGCTGACGATACCTGCAGTAACGGTAGAGGTTAGTTCGAAAGGATTACCAATAGCAAGCACCCATTCTCCAATTTGTATATCATCAGAATTACCAATAGCTATAGGTTTAAGATTATTAGCTTGTATTTTTAAAACAGCTAAATCAGAACTAGGGTCTGTTCCTATAATTTGAGCTTTATAAGAACGTTTGTTAGGTAAGGTAACCGTAATTTCTTCTGCATTTTCAATAACATGGAAATTGGTAACAACAAGCCCATCAGTAGAATAAATAACACCGGTACCTGCATTGGTTGCTTCCCTTTGTGTTCCCCAAAAATCCCAAAAATCCCAAAAGTTATTTCTTACAACTCTTTGAGAACGAGCTTTAATAGATACAACCGATTGTTTCCCAATGCTTGCTGGCTTGGTAAAGTCTATTATATTTTCATATTTTTCATAATCAACAGGAACAAATTGCTTGCTAAATTGCGGAAACATAGCCAATCGATAAATTATAATACATAACAAACCACCAACTAATCCTCCCCCTAATGATGTTAAGAAATGTTTCATTATTATTCTATTTTATATCGCAAAATTATTAAATTAAACATGAAAAAGGAATTAGCTTTTAGTTAAAAGTGTGAATATTAGAATTTAATTTGCTACGCTCCCTAATCATTTTGTCACCTATATACTCCATATTTTTTCGAATATATAAATTGAATTATTCATCTTTACAAAGAAAACAAAAATACTATTCGTTTAAGTAATCTTTTATCTTGATTTCTAATATTTCTTCAATCTCTAAATCCGTTTTACCAGTATTCCTAAATTTATAAATTAAACGAATAATTCTAGCTTTTTCTTCCTCAGCTCGATTTTTTTCTTCTTCAGCTCGTCTCTTTTCTTCTTCTACTCGTCTCTTTTCCTGTTCTAATAATTTTTCTTTTTCCTCAGCTCGTCTCTTTTCTTCTTCGGCTCGCTTTTTTTCTTCTTCTGCTCGTTTTTTTTCCTGTTTTAATCGTATTTCTTTTTCTTCTATTGTATTTTTCAGAAGTTGTATTTCTTTATCTAATTCACCATACATTTCATCATAAACCATCTCTAAATACTCTTCATCCTCCATTTTCTCGCGTATTTTTTCATCCGCATTCGCTCTCTCTAAACGCTGATAAATTTTTATCAAATCCTTATC
>CALLNY010000056.1 GCA_938005475.1 uncultured Bacteroidia bacterium
TTTTTTATTTCAAGGGAGTTCGTGAATCGCTTCGCATTTGCGGTGAGAAAATTTTTAAATCCTATAAGTCGACTTGAGTGTTGGCAAAGTCAAGTCGGTTTGTGTCAAGTTATAGCGAAATTGTCTCCCGAGTTTTGGTCATCTGTTGGTGGTCGTGTTGGTCGTCCTACGCTTGCTGGTAACGGTTTCGGTTTGCGTTCGGGCGGGTTTCGGAGCACTAAACTTCATACGAAGCACCAGACTTCAAATTTACGAAAAACTGTCATACGAAGCACTGAACCGCCACTTTTGCCAAACCGCTGTTGGCGGTAGTGCTTTTTCTTTCGAGTATTTTGTTCTTAAAGTCTTTCTTTTAATTTATTAGCAATTGTTCTGTAAATAGTTTCTTGTTTTGATGAGTAATATTCATACAATAATTTTAGTGTTTTCTTTTCTGGAAATAGTGTTAAAACTATTTCATTAAAAATTTCTTCATTTTCTAACAATTTTCTAAAAACCAAAGGTTTTAAGTCCTTGATTTCTTCAAAAGTATGATAAGCATCTAAGTCAAAATTTATTTCTGGTAACTCTGGAATTTCTTTCTTCCAAATGGCTAAATATTCTAATATTTCATTCCATATGCCTGAATAATCTAAATAATTAAAGAGTTCCTTTCCATAAAATATGTGAGTTTTAACGTTATAGTCGTTTGTCATTTTTTCAAGTTCATCCGAATAAAAGTTTTTATTTTTTATTAAATCAGGATCAACAAAATAAAAAATTCCTATCAAGTTCTTTTCTCCATATTCTTTAAGCACTGCATTTAGTTTTTTTTCAAAATTTTGAATTTGACCTCTTTTTTTGGTAGAGTCATGGTCATCCCTAACTTTTTGTTCAATAAAGTAAACTTTATTTCCTTTTTTAAAACATTGATCAATGTTTAAAACATCACCGTCACTATTTGTAAATCGTTTCTGTAAAATCTTACAACCTTTTATTTGCAGATATTTTTCAATGACGTGTTCAAAAGCATCACCGAAGCGGATTTCGTGAGACTGGAGAAGATTTTGAAGAATTTTAGCTTTGGGCTTAGTTGGTCTAAATAGTCCGATATATCTAGTAGGAGAACTTGAAATTTTTTCTAATAAATCTGCTTTTGATTTCTCAAAAATTGTTTCATTAAAAATCTGTTTAAAGAGATTATAATCCATTATTGCCATATGTTAAAAAGTTTTTTTCTGGTTCATTAACCTTAGAGTTGTCTTCAAAATCCAATTCATCATAATTTTGGAAACTTTTTAAATACTTTGTTTCGTAATCATGCCTTAATTGGTCAATACTTACTAAAGCATTATTTCTCTTTACATACCAAAATGTCCAACCATTATGATTTTCCTTTTTTAAATAGTAAGCACTTACTTTATGGATAGAGCCTACAATTCCATTGCCTTCTAATGAAGAATCTGCTAAAACTTGAGCAGAGAATTTACCATCTTTAGAATACAAGTATTCGCCGATTTTTACAAAACCTTTCTCGATTAAATTTCCAAAAGGTACTTTTGGTTTTCTTTTTTCAACTTTGTACTCAAGTAATGGTTTCTCAATAGGTTTAATTTTTTCAACACGTTCAGTACTTATTTTTACATAAAATTCTTCACGCTCAAAGGCTATGAATTTTCTACCAAGTCTTTTTGCGATCGCAGCAGTTGTTCCACTTCCAGAGAAAGGGTCTAAAACAATATCATCTGGATTAGATGTTGAAATAATTATTCTGTAAAGAAGTTCAGCTGGTTTTTGCGTAGAATGGGCTTTTTGTCCATTTACTTTTATTCTCTCTTCGCCTTGACAAATAGGAATTAACCAATCACTTCTCATTTGCAAATCGTCATTCATTACTTTCATTGAGTGATAATGAAAGGTATAGTTTGAAGATTTTGATTTTGTTGCCCAAATTAATGTTTCGTGTGCATTATTAAATCTTGTTCCTTTAAAATTGGGCATTGGATTGGTTTTTATCCAGATTATATCATTCAGCATCCAAAAACCTATATTCTGCAATATTGCACCAACTCTAAAAATGTTGTGATAAGTCCCAATTACCCAAAAACTACCAGAATTTTTTAAAACCCTATGGCATTCTTTCATCCATAAAGTAGTAAATTTATCATACTCTTCTTTTGATTCAAACTTGTCCCAGGCATCATTTACTGCATCAACTTTGGTTTGATTGGGTCTATACAATTCACCATTCAATTGTAGGTTATAAGGTGGGTCTGCAAAAATCAAATCTACTGAGTTATCAGGTACTTTTTTTAGCAATTCAATGCAATTTCCTTCATAAATTTTATTCAAATCAAATACACCTAATTTATCCATATTTTTTAACGTTGAAATAAAGTCTCGAAGGTTTGTTTTTTCGCTAATGCACTTGTACTTTTTTGGTAGCGATAAAATTTCCATCAGTTACACGAACTACATACAAACCTTTGGCTTTTTCACTTAAATTGAGTTGTTTTTGATAGACTTTATCTTGATTTTGAGTAATGGTTTCAGTAAAGACTTCTTGCCCCAGCATGTTGTATACAGAAACTACGGCATATTTGCTGAAAAGCGGATAAACTATTTCAAATGTGCCGTCATTAGGATTAGGGAATACTTGTAAGTTAAAGCTGTTATCTATCGTTTTATCTTCTATGTTAATAGAAGATGGACAGGCAATAGGCATAATAGCTAAAGCTAAATTTACCTGCCATGAAGATGTGCTTGAAAAAGGATACCAATCTCCACTACTAAACTGTTCCCATGCAATACCTGGGTTAGTATCTCCATTTGCATTGCTTCTCAGTGCTACGGTATCACTCGGATAAGCATAATTACTACCTGACATATTAAAGGAAAATCCTGCATAAAAAGTGCTTCCTACGTTCACAGGTGAGCTAAAATTAACTACAGTATATTGATTAGAACTCACATGGGAGCTAATTGTTCCCATATTTATAGGTACAGACGTGAGAGAGGTATTTGCGGGTTTGCCTGCACTTTCGTTCCATAAACGTACATTGATGGTATTATTAACATTTGAGTAATGAGCTTTTTCAAATTTGAAAATAACGCCTTTTACCTGATTGAATGCAGTGGAATGTCCTGAAAAACGATTAGCTTTGGATTGGTCTTTATAGGAGTTTGTACCGCTGATATAGCCCCACTGACCCGAGGACGTAATTTTGTACAAAGTAGGAGTACCTGGAAAGGGATAAAATAAAGTATCGCAAGTGGTTGGACCACCGCCGCCACCTGTACAATTAGTAGCACTGGAAGTTATTAAAGAAGACCTTGGACCTGCAAGTGCGGCTTTCATGCGTGCTTTCTGACCTGCGGTAAACATATACATACAGGCATCATCAGTATAATCCATATAGTTCATAAACATTATACCAGGAGAAGAGGTTTGACAAGCATCGGTATAAGGATATGTAGGACAACCAGAACTAGACTCATCTTGGGTAGGAGTATCCGAAACTAAATCGTCAGGAGAACAGCCGGAGGCATCTCCCCAAATGTGCCGTAAATTTAAGTAGTGTCCTACTTCATGCGTAGCGGTACGACCTTTGTTAAAAGGTGCCCCTGCGCCTGTTTTACCTGTATAACGATAGTTTAAAACTACACCGTCAGTAGCCGCAGAACCCCCAGGGAATTGTGCATAACCTAGCAAACTTGTTCCTAAATCACATACCCAAATGTTAAGATATTTATCTGTATTCCAAGCATCTTTACCACCAGAACTTGTAAATTTTACATTATTAGAACTGATGCTGAATGTACTTACCGTAGTGCTGGTGCGAGTAATACCCGTAGTAGGATTTCCGTTAGGGTCTTTGGTAGCCAAACAAAAGCGAATTTCTGTGTCTACATGTAAAGATTGAAAGGCAGAAGGTACTAAACTCGCATCTGTATTAGTTTTGCCAAAGTCTTGATTAAGTACATCTAATTGTTCATTTAATCGTAAATCAGAAATATTTTCTGCCGAATTTTCATACACCACGTGAAAAACAACAGGAATAGTAATAATAGCACTCGTTTTCGCATTCTGATTGTTTTTGATATACTCTTGCGTAAACTGTTCTATGCGTTCTAAATTTTTCGCATAATCAGGGTCATCTTTAAGCATTTTATGATGTACTTCCATTGTACCGCAGGTTCTTTGATTAGGTGCTATTCCATGACTATGTTCATGATGCAATACATTTGTAATGCTTCCTTTATTTTGCGCGTACGTGTAATGCCACGCAATACAACACAACAATACAAAAATCAGATTTTTCATACAGTTAAAAAGAAATTCTCACAAATTTACTCATAAAATAAAAACTTTGCAAATATCCTTTAAAGAAGTAGAATTAAAATTAGCCAATCATCTGTGAAATGAAGTGAATTAGCCAGAATTTTATATTAAAAAGTCATAGTTTTGTGTATCTCAAAAATAGTTTATAGTTTTGTTTCTTATGAAATTAGTAAGTTTCTTTAAAGGCACTAAAATAAAATACGGTTTTTATCTCAATGGGAATATTTTTGATTTAACCGAAGCAGGCAAGCAATTCAATATTCCAATCGTAGAGAGTATGAATAGCTTTTTATGGGACTGGGATAGACAATTAGATTATGCAAGAGTAATAGAAGAAGAAGCCAAAAAAGGCAATCTTACACCTATCATTCCTGATGAGATGCTTGCGCCTGTTCCCTTTCCTAATTCTTGCAGAGATGGTTATGCGTTCAGACAACATGTAGAAGCCGCACGCAGAAACCGAAGAGTACCTATGATTCCCGAATTTGACCAATATCCTATTTTTTACTTTACTAACCATAATTCTATACAAGGCGAAGGCGATATTGAAGTATTAGCAGACCACCTCCAAAAATTAGATTTTGAATTAGAAGCCGCTGTGGTTATTAACAGAAAAGGCAGGAATATACCTGCATCAAAAGCTGATTACTTCATAGGCGGGTACATGATTATGAATGATATGAGTGCAAGAGTACTTCAAATGGAAGAAATGCTTCTCAATTTAGGTCCTGCCAAAGGAAAAGATTTTTGTACCGTTATTGGACCTTGGTTGGTCACCAAAGATGAATTAGAACCTTATAAAGTTCCTCCACATGAAGGACATGAAGGCGAAAAATATGCATTAGATATGAAATGCTGGGTAAATGGCAAACTCGTTTCACAAGGTAATATGGCAGATATGGATTGGACTTTTGCTGAAATCATAGAACGTTGTTCGTATGGTGCAAATATTTTACCTGGCGATGTAATCGGTTCAGGAACAGTAGGTACAGGCTGTTTTTTAGAACTCAACGGCACAGGAAAACTTAATGACCCTGATTATCAAGAACAATGGCTACAAGATGGCGATATTGTAGAAATGGAAATTACAGGATTAGGACACCTTACTAATCGGATAAAGAAAGTAAGTGATTATTCCATTTTAGCAAAGAAAAAATTAACCAAAAAAGCATAAACTTAACTTTACTTTTTTAGCTATAATGAACCACATTCAGGAAACCGCACAAAACCTGCGCAATGAAATGAAAAAAGTAATTGCAGGTCAGGAAAATGTTATAGACCAGATGCTTATTGCTTTGTTTGCAGGTGGGCATGTCCTTTTACAAGGCGTGCCTGGTGTAGCCAAGACCCTGTCTGCTAAAACCCTAGCACATTTAATCAAAAGTTCTTTCAAGCGTATTCAATTCACACCCGACC
Organism: uncultured Bacteroidia bacterium; assembly: GCA_938005475.1. GTDB lineage: Bacteria > Bacteroidota > Bacteroidia > J057 > CALLMJ01 > CALLMJ01. Next base: position 5,738 of record CALLNY010000056.1, read on the forward strand.
TGATGCCCAGTGATATTGTAGGCACACGCGTATTTGACCTATCTAAATCACAGTTTTATACCCAAAAAGGACCTATTTTTGCTAATATCATACTCGCTGACGAAATTAACCGCGCACCTGCTAAAACACAATCCGCACTTTTAGAAGTGATGGAAGAACGCCAAGTTACTATTGAAGGAGAAACGTTTGTCTTCCAAGAACCTTTTATGATTTTAGCTACTCAAAATCCTATTGAATTTGAAGGTACGTATGGCTTGCCCGAAGCCCAATTAGACCGTTTTATGCTTAAAATTCTCATAGATTATCCCAAAGATGAAGATGAACTTACCGTATTAAAACGCTATAATGAAGGATTTAATGCATCTAAATTTACGCATCTTTCCCAATTAGAACCCCTTCTTGAACCTGAACAGGTGCTCGCTATCCGTAAAGAAATTCAGCAGATTAAAGTAGAAGAGGGCATTTTGAAATACATCAACCGAATAGTACGCAATACCCGTGAAAATGAAAACCTTTTTATGGGAAGTAGTCCACGCGGTGCTATTGCATTGTTACTCACATCAAAAACCTATGCCGCTATGCAGGGCAGAGATTATGTTACTCCTGATGACATTAAGCAAATGGCTTTGCCTGTATTAAGACATCGTATTATTCTTCGCCCCGAAGCTGAAATTGACGGACTTAAGCCTGATGATGTATTACAAGAAATGATACAGCATATAGAAGTACCTAGATAAAGAATAAATAATTAGCTTTACTTATTATAACTCATACGAACTATATTCCAATACTTATTGTATATTTGCATAAAATACCACCTAAAATATGCCATCAGTTTATATTGATAATAAAGAATATACCTTTGAAGGCAAAGTAAGAGCTTTGCAATTTATGATAGATAACGGGCTGGAACTCCCTTATTTCTGCTATCACCCTGCACTTTCTGTGCCTACTAACTGCAGAATGTGTTTAGTGGAAATGGGTACACCCAAAATGAACCCCCAAACCAAAGAAGTAGAAAAAGATGATAAAGGTAATCCAATAATTTTATGGGGCCCCAAACCTGTAACAGCTTGTAATTTAGACCTTACCCCAGGCATGCACATTAAAACGCACAGGTCCTCTGCCGTGATAGAAAAAGCACAAAAAGGTGTATTAGAATTTATTCTTATCAATCACCCTCTGGACTGCCCTATATGCGACCAAGCAGGCGAATGCCCTCTACAAATCAATACCTATAAATACGGACCAGAAGGAAGCCGTTTTGAATTAGAAAAAGTCCATAAACCTAAACGCGTTAAACTTGGCAAAAATGTAATGTTTGATGCAGAACGCTGTATTAACTGTACACGTTGCGTAAGATTTACCAAAGAAATTTCAGGTTCAGAACAACTTACTGTTATTGAACGCGGCGACCATAACTACATCTCTACCGCACCAGGTAAAACCTTTGATGACCCTTACTCCATGAACACTATTGATATTTGTCCCGTAGGTGCGCTTACTTCAACAGATTTTCGCTTTAAAGCAAGAGTTTGGGAAATGAATTCTAGCCCAAGTATTTGTACAGGTTGTGCCAAAGGCTGTAATATCAATGTATGGGTACGAAACAATCAAATTTTACGCTTAACTCCACGAGAAAATTTACAAGTTAATCAATACTGGATGTGTGATGAAGGTAGATTAGACTATGTAAAATATGATTTTAACCGCGTATCAGGTGCATACATTAAAGGACATAATGCTACTTTTGAACAAGCCTACAAAGAAATTCAACAATTACTCGCACAAGGTGATACGTTATTTGTAGGTTCTGCTTATGCTTCATTAGAAAGCAACTTTGCACTCAAAAAACTTGCACAATTCTACAATGTACACTCTATTTTCTATGTGCCTAACATTCAGCAAGGCTGGGGTGATAATTTACTTCGTAAAGACGACCGAACTCCCAACGCTAACGGCGTAAAATTACTTGACTTCACTGAGACAACAATTGAAAAATTACAAGAACTTAT
>CALLNY010000057.1 GCA_938005475.1 uncultured Bacteroidia bacterium
GAACCACTGGTAGCAGAGATACTAGCTTGATTGATAGCCCAAACTAGTTCAGCTGGGTTAGTGCGTGAACCACAACCTGGACCACCAGTACATCCATTCGGTTTGACATACCATATTCTCCCCGCACCACACGGGTCCTGAGCAAATAGATTATTAATACCTAAAAGCCACAACAAGAGCCAGGATACTATAAAAAAGTTTATTTTTATATACATAGTCGTAAACTACTCTAAGCCGTAAAAATATAAAATTTTTTATATGCAAAAGTTGTAGTAAAAAAATTTTTTATGAATTGTAAAAAATTCTACATAAATAGTAAAAACGAAATAAATCTCTAAATTTCGTGAACTTTTAAAAAATTTCAAAAAATAAGGCTACCGAATGGTAGCCTATTTGATAAAAATATTTACGAGAAACTAAAATTTAATGTTCAACCCCATATTGAAAACTCTTCCATAACCATAAAATACTGTGGAAGTAACTCGGTCATGTTTAGCGCCATCTTGGGCTTCCATAAAATATACTTTATCCAAAACATTAAAAATGTGTCCTTTTAAGGTAGCGTCATTATTTCCAATTTTAAAATGATAACCTGCATGTAAATCAAAGAGTAAAAAATCAGGCATTTTCCAGGATTGCGAACGGTCATCTTCTTTGGTACGAGTCTCAGGATTAAAATTAGCATACATATCCGCATAATATGAACCATCAGCTATGAGGTATAAATCTTTGGTAAAGTTCACTCTTAAACCTAAATTACCGGAGGTTTGAGGAGCATCTCCGACTTTGATATTTTTCAGATACAAATTAAACTGCTTGACGGATAAATCATTTTCATTGATTACAGACGCGCTAACGTCATTAGTCCATTTCCAATCTCCTTTGGAAAAAGCAAAATTAAGCACAAACATTTGAGAGAGATTGACCTTTCCTTCTAGTTCAATACCCATATGAGTAGCGGCCATACCTGCAATATTAGCATAAGCAAGTTGCCCCTGAGCATTGTTATAAGATACACGTACCCCTTTATCCTTCCACTGCGTGTAATAGAGATTCAAATTTAAACTGATAATAGAGTGTGTTAAGTTATATCCTAATTCTCCTGAATAAACTTTTTCATTTTTCAAGTTATTGACAAATTCGTTTTTTGTTCTCTCATCTACCAAAGCAAAACGGAAGAAAGGAGCACGCGTAAAATGCCCTGCATTCACAAAAACCGTATGCTTATTATTTATGGCATAACTAAAACCTGCCTTGGCAACGTATGCAAAGAAGGATTTTGTTTCTGATATAGGATTATCCATTTTTCGCATTAACTCTTTACGTTTCATCCAAGTATTAGAAGCCGATAAGTTTAAGTAGGTAGAGATTTTATCGTTTGCATACTCTATTTGCCCAAAAGCACCGCCCCAATTTACGTAAGAATTGTAATCATAATCTACAATGTCCCCAACACGTCTTATTCTACCGTTTTTGATAGTATCAATTTTTACCGAAGAGGTCACATTGATTAAATACATTAAGGAATCATTTGCATAATTTTTTTCAATCCAAAAATCACCACCAATTAAATTTTTGATGGTTCTGTAATTATGTCCTTTAAAAATTCTACCATCAATTCCCCCTGTGAGTGTTAGGTTATCCGTAATTTTGGTATTTAGCGTAGAAAGAATACCATACCAATCGTGGTCATTACGAGAATCTCTTAAAATACCGACAGAGTTATATCCTGTAATTTTTGCATTGGGAGTAATTAAGGTATCCACGCCAGTACGATTTTCAGTTTGAAGGGCTTCCCAGTTCAAGGTACCATTTACACCATTTCTACTAGGTGCTTTACCAAGCGTTCCTGAACCACCACCTCTTCCCCATGAACCATAAATATTCGTTGAAAGTTTGGTTTTCTCTGTAATGTCCCAGTAATGATTAAGTTGAGCCTGAGGTTTATGATAAAAATTATCGGTCTGATTAACTTTTTGACCGTTCAAATAACCATAATCTACATTTGCAAAACGGCTACCTAACTCAGTATAACGTTTTTCAGAAAGTCTTGTAAATCGCTGTCCATGTCTTTGTGGAGCACCCACTACATTAAATGTAACCAAATGTTTTTCATTGACCTGTTTAGAAACTGCAAAATAATAACTCCAATTATCTATGAAAAGATTATCAATATAACCGTTACCGAAGGTTCTCCCCCCTGCAAAACTCATTGCCCAACCGCTGGGAGATAGCCCGGTAGAAACCGTTGCTAACGTTTTAAAGTCATAGATATTAGAAGTTTCCAAAAGCAGAGAACCTCCTTTTTCTGCGTCCGTTGTCTTGGTAATAAAATTCATGGTACCACCAATAGAAGAAATCGCTAAACGAGAAGCACCGAGCCCTCTTTGAATTTGAGTAGACCTTAAAACATCCGATAATCCTTGCCAATTAGACCAAAAGACACGGCTTGCCGCCATATCATTCACAGGAACTCCGTTGATAAGAACTGCTATTTCTTCTTGCTGAAACCCTCTCAACATAATTCGTGAATCCCCAAAACCACCTCCTGCATTCGAAGTATAAACGGATGGTGTCAATTTTACTACTTGAGGGATTTCTTGACTTCCAAAACGCTCTTCTATATACTTTAAATCCACAGAACTAACCGCTACGGGAGTCTTTCGGTCTGTAACATAGGAAGCCACTACACGAATTTCCTCTAAACCTACCGCATCACTCTTTAAGGAAATCTCTTGCAATTCGGTATTTTCGTTTAATTCAATATCCAGTAATTGTTCCTTATACCCTACGTAGGCAATTCTTACTTGATATTTCCCCTTGGGTAATTCATTAATCTTGAAAATACCCTCCAGATTTGTCAAACTCCCGTAAACAGTTCCTACCAAAGATACTATGGCACCAGGCAAGGGCTCCCCATTTTCATCTTTGACTTTACCACTTAAACTTACATTTTCAGAAGTAACCTCTTTTTTTTCAGTTACAATTTCTGTCTTCTCTTCTTTAACTTTTTTTCTTTCTCCTTTCTTACGAACATTAATGTCTTGGGCATTAAGAGAAAGCGAACCTAATCCGAGTAAAACGGATACAACTATCACTGAATGAAATGAAAAATTTTTCATAATATTGTTGTATGAAATTTGTTATGCAATATGACGCAAATATACAATTATTTTTGAAAAAAAATTTTTTTCAAGTATATCAAAAAACTTACTACTAATGAAACTTTATTTTGTCAATTTCTGTGAGTTAAAAGGTTGCTTGGTTTAAGAAGATAAAAAACAAAGTTGTAATTAAAGGTAGAAAATATTAGTTTTGCGTGATTTTTTGAAGGAAGGATTTTCATGAAAGGTGTTGTAGCGATTGTGGGGAGACCCAACGTAGGGAAGTCTACGCTATTTAATCGTTTAATTGGAGAACGTAAAGCTATTGTAGATGACATACCAGGCGTAACAAGAGATAGGAATTATGGTATTTGTGAATGGAATAATGAAGAATTTACCGTGATTGATACGGGAGGGTTCCTACCTAATACGGAAGATATTTTTGAAACAGCTATCCGTGAACAAGTGAAAATTGCTATTGAAGAAGCGGATGTCATCTTATTTTTAGTGGATACCCATGACGGTGTTAATCCTTTTGATTACGATATTGCTCAACTACTCCGAACATATAACTCTAAGAAAATTATTGTCGTTGCCAATAAAGTAGATAATTCTAACTTTTTGATGGGTATTCATGAGTTTTATCAATTAGGATTTAAAACCATTATGCCTATTGCTTCTATTTCAGGTTTTGGTGTAGGCGATTTATTAGACGAAATACTAAAAAAATTACCTTCAGAAAATCAGGAAGATATTACCATTGAAAAAGATATACCTAAAATTGCGTTTGTAGGAAGACCTAACGTAGGAAAATCCTCATTAGTTAATGCTTTATTAAATAAAAATCAAAATATAGTAACCCCTATAGCAGGCACTACGAGAGATAGCATCTATACTCGTTATCAAGCATTTGGTTTTGATTTTTATTTGGTTGATACTGCAGGTTTACGTAAAAAAGCCAATGTCAAAGAACAAATTGAGTTTTACTCTACAATCCGTACGATAAAAGCGATAGAAGATTGTGACTTGGCTTTTTTAATGTTAGATGCTACGCAAGGTATAGAATCACAAGACCTCAAAATTTTAGATTTAATTGTATCCCGAAAAAAAGGCTTAATCATTTTAGTTAATAAATGGGATTTAGTAGAAAAAACGAAAAATATAGATAAGGAGTACACGGAATTGATAAAACAGCGTATAGCCCCTTTAACTCATATACCTATTTTGTTTATTTCGGCTACGGAAAAGATACGTATTCATAAAGCATTACAAAAAGCCGTTGAAGTCATGAAAATGAAAAATTTAAAAATACCTACCCATGAATTAAACGAAAAATTATTACCCATCATAAAGGATACTCCACCCCCCTCCTATCGTGGGCATCTCATCAAAATGAAGTTTATTACACAAACTGATGGGCGTTGCCCTACTTTCGCTTTTTATTGTAATTATCCTGAACATGTACCCACAAACTACAAAAGATTTTTAGAAAATAAAATCCGTGAACTTTATGGTTTTGATGGCTGGCCTCTAACCATCCTAACCCGTGGAAAAAAATAAAAAAATGAAAATTTATACTGGTCTTTTGATTATTCTCTCTTTATCGTTTTACCAATTTGCTTATTCGCAAGCCGACGAATTATATTACAGCCCTTATTCTTATTATGGGCTCGGAGATAAAATTAGTAGTAATGCATTAAGAAACCGTGCATTAGGCTCTACTGGTATTGCTATTTCTTCCCCTATTAACATTGTAACAGACAACCCCGCATCATATGCCAATTTAAAACAAACTACTTTTGAGTTCTCGAGCTCTTACAAAAAAAGCAGGTTCATTACCGATAGTATCAGGATAAAACGTTCTAACATTGCCTTTGATGGACTTACCTTTGGTTTTCCCGCAAACAAACATTTTACATTAGTTCTAGGGCTTAACCCAGTCAGTAAATCTGGCTACAAAGTAAGACAAATCTCTGATTTAGTCCATGAAAATGATACCCTAAAACTCTTGACCATTCGCTCAGGGGATGGAGGTATCCAAAAAACAATCCTGGGCTTAGGAATCCCTTTCCTGAAACATAAACTTAATTTAGGGGTCAACGCCTTCTACTATTTTGGCAACATCTCTCGTTACAAGGAAACCGTTTTCCTTCAACAAGGCTTTATCAATACATTAGTAAAAAATAAAACAAACTATAAAGGATGGGGGTACCACTTCGGAGTAATGTATTCAGATTCTATGGGAAAATTTCAATTTCGAATCGGAGCTTCTTACCAAACTTCCTTGAAATTAAAAATTCAACAAACTTATGAATATTATGACGTAAAACCTAATATCACAAGCTTTACTTATATTCCTTTTGATACATTGGAAAAAGAAAAAAAACAATTCAAGTATCCAGGGGAAATCGGTATAGGTATCGGATTAGACCAGTTCAATAAACTTACATTAGGTTTTGATTTTCGTTATTTTGATGGTACTAAACTTTCTACAAATGAACCTAATACCGTTTTTAAAAAATCTTTTAAATTCCAGTATGGTTTGGAATGGGTGCCTAATTTTTCGGAGGAAGGTTACTGGAAGAAAGTAGCCTATCGCTTTGGTGGTTATTATCACCAATCAGAACTTCAATTATTCAATCAAAGTATCAATCAAACTGCTGTAACCTTCGGTATGGGATTACCTTTTCGTAGAACCCTCTCTCGTTTAAATGTATTTTTTGAGTTAGGACAAAGAGGTGTAGCCACTCAAAATTTAGTAAAAGAAATCTATTTCTCTACGGGTTTAGGGGTTACCTTCAATGAAACTTGGTTTATTAAACGTAAATTAGAATAACTATTATGATTCAGAAAGAAACTCTGTTTATAGGTAAGAGTTTATTAATTTTAGAAGAAACGGACTCTACTAATGCGTTTCTACAAAGAATACTAAAAGACAATCCCGTTGAAGGCTCTGTGGTCTGGGCTCATGCTCAATATGCAGGTAAAGGACAAGCCGCTTCCCACTGGGAATCCGAAAAAAATAAAAATCTAACCTTTTCTATTTTGCTTTATCCCAAATTCTTAAATCCCTCAGAAATATTCTACCTCAATAAAATCACGTCCTTAGCTATTTATAAAACTCTAAATGTTTTTTTACCACATCAAAAAATTCAAATCAAATGGCCTAACGACCTCTATGTAAACCAAAAAAAAATTGGGGGTATCCTCATTGAAAACAATATTGATTACCGATTGAACTCCAGCATCATTGGTATAGGTTTGAACGTAAACCAAATACAATTCTCCCAATGGATTGACTATAAAACCACTTCCTTAAAAAAAATTACAAACAAAGAATATGAGCTTACTACGATTCTTCAAGAAATTTGTTATAGGTTTGAATACTATTACCAAGCTCTGAAAGCCCACTATTGGGATAGCATTGACCGTGAATACCTGCAAAATCTTATGGGTTATCAAGAATTAGGAACTTATAAAGTTGACAACCAAGAAATTCAGGGCACTATTATTGGAGTTCATAAAGATGGGCGGCTTGCCGTACAACACCACCAGGAAGTCAAAAATTACTTTTTTAAAGAAATTGAATTTTTAATCTAAAAATCTTCTATTTGTAAACCATACCTCCATTTTAATAATTTATCTGAAAACGACATCCGTGCGTGAGCAGGGCTTGTACTGGGTAGTATCTCATAGGTTAAATACGAATCAAATGAAAAATACTTCCTAAAAAGTTGGTATGCCATCTGACCATTAAACACTATTTTTTGCAAAGCAGGTAGTTTTTGTATCAAAAGAGGAATATCGTTCGGAAGTATATCTACAAGTTCACTATCTAAACTACCTTGTCGTTTCGCTCGATGAACGGTATCCCATAAACCCAAACGATGTTTTAAAAGCAGTGCTTTTTGAGTTTCATAATCCACTGTAACAAAATCTTCCCCATAGACATAAGATAAAATTTTCCAAAATGCATTTTGAGGATGTGCATAGTAACGCTGGGCTTGTAATGATTTTTCACCAGGAAGCGTCCCTAAAATTAAAATCCTTGACTCCGAGTTGTAAATAGGTTCAAAGGAATTTTTGTACATACCTAACTTAATCGGTTTTTCCTTAATCCCAATTTATACAACAATATATTGATAACAATTTGAATATGAGAAATAAAAGTTAGCCCAAAACCATAATGCTTTCTCATTATATGCCAACGCTCTTTCAATGATTCTATTCTTTTTTTATCAGAGAATCCTCCTTCCAGATAATAGCAAACAATTATAGGAACATATTTTGTGAAATGGGCTTTTTTTACGGTACGTATTGCCCAATCAATATCAGCAGCAATTTGGTAATTCAAATCATAAAGTTGGGATATCGTTCTTTTGACTAATAATGCTTGATGACAAACCACCATTCCTAATCGAAAACTTTTCCAGGTTAATTTTGGGGGTACCACCAGCCTTCGTAATCCTAAAAACTCATTTTTTTCGTTCACTATACCAGCCTGCCCATAAATAACATCTTCATTTTGATAGTTTTTTAGGAGTTTGGATACAGTATCAGGATTTGGGATATAATCCCCACCATTTAAAAACCACAGTAAGTCGCCAGTTGCGGCTTGTTGTCCCTTGTTCATAGCATCATAAATCCCCTTATCCTTCTCACTAATTAAAACTGCTATTTTATTACGGTAAGCCTCTAAAATTTTTATCGTGTTATCCGTAGATTTCCCGTCAATGATGATATACTCTATATTGTCATAATCTTGACTCACAACCGATTGAACGGTTTTTTCAATATATTTTTCCCCGTTAAAAACAACGGTAATAATTGAAATTTTAGGTTTATTCATTTTGAATTAGCGAAGAAGCGTAAAATTACCATATCTTTTGATACGAAATGGAGTGAATTTATCTACTTCTATATCAGCCACATAATAATAAACGCCTTCTACAGCAGGTTTACCGTTTTTCAGGTTACCGTCCCATAGTTTTGTAATATCTTGACTGATATAAATTGGGCTTCCCCAACGGTCATAAATCTGAAATTTTATGGATTTAACAGAACGCACATCAATAGGTATTAAAATATCATTTACGCCATCACCATTAGGAGTAAATACATTCGGTAGAATAAGTATGGGACAATTATCCGTACAAAATGGTTCAGAAAACGGACTTACATTACCAACGGTATCCGTAGCACTAATAAAAAAACAACCCGCTATGTTCAAGTTTGGTTCTAAATAAATAAATGAGGTATCTTTACCTTGATAAATTTTAATTTTTTGGTTACTGTTAGCAGGTTGAAAGAAAATTTCGTAATAATCAATATCGCCAGCACAGTTAGTATCAGGGGAAAACCAATTAAAATATACTTGAAATCTTTCACAATCACTATCTACAAAAATAGAGTCAGAACTTGGTAAACAAGGGGGAGTCATGTCTTTGGGTATACCACATACTTTTTGGGAATCGTTAATAAGTGGTCTTTTGATATTTTCTGCAGAATATTTTCCGTAACTACGAACAAAATAACAATATTCAAAATCATTGAGAAGTCCTTTATCTTTAAAAGAGTAATAGTTACCGGGGACGGTAGCAATCCATTGATAGTTACCACTAAAACCATCATCACTTCTCCATATTTGAATACTATCATTGCCCCAAGGAACAACCATATTCCAAGAGAGTTCCATAGCCTTATCTAACGGTATTAAAGTCAAATAAATGGAACTTGCTTGATTACTGTTAGTAATAATTTGATTATTTGCGTCATAAAGTTCTAATTTATAGCTATAAGGCTGAATGATAGTATTCATACCAGAATCAAAATAGGTTGTATCTTCAAAATTAAAATCGGCAATATAAGTGAAAAGGGCAGGGTTAAAGCCTTCACCACGATAAAGTTTATAGGTATAGGGAGTAGGAAAAAAGTTAGTATCTAGTTCAATGGGCTTGGCCCAAGAAACGAAAATTCTACCGTTTATATTCGTAATATCAATGCTGTCATTAGTAATTAAAGGAAAATCTTGTTTGAAGGGAATACAAACATCGTTGGAGGGGCAACTGTTCAATTCACCAAAAAAAGCAACCACTTTATAACAATATCGAGACTGGAATTGGATAATGGAGTCTGTATAAGTATTGATTTCCCAACCACGAAGCGTGGCAATGAGGGAGTATCCCATTCCCGTTAAATCGTCTTTACAGCAAATAGTATCCCCTTGCCCCGTATTCACGCTGGAACGATAAATTTTATAACCAGTAGCATTGGAACAAGGATGCCTATCCCAAGTTAATGTGATACGCCTACCTACTGCGTTTGCTGTTAAATTAGTTACAGGTTGGGGGACTACTCGTATTTTGGTGATATGATTAGCTGACAAAGTAGGGTCATATCCCAAATTATCATGGGCATAAAAATCTACTTGATAAAATTGAGAACGTATATGTTCACAAACGATATTCCATGAGAATTGGGTTATGATAGTATTAGGCATTTGGGAGGTAACAGGAAAATTAAGGGGGGGATTAAAGGTAGCAGGGCTCACAGGCACAGAAAAAGGACCATTATTTCCAATTCCACCATTGTTCAAATAAAAATAAACGCTATCCAGGTTGTTGTTATCATAAACCTTAATATTAAATTTGACTTGTTCTCCGGGTTTTACGCAAGTATCAGTCAAGGCTTCAATGATGGGAGGGTCATTAAAACAAGGTTTAACGAAGATAGCCATGTCTCTAATGACGGAGCCGATTTTGCGTCCATATCGGTACTCTTCTATCAAGATAGAGATATTGTAGACTCCGGTTTGGATTGGTTTATTCCAAGTGATAAGCCCGGTTTCGCGGTCAATAGTAAAAGAACCACCAAAGTTAGCGGGGTTTTGGTAATTACTAACGGGTATGGGGGCATTGATGGTAGGAGGGTCATATTGTTGGCAGGGTATTAAACTGAATACGAGGGAGTCTCCATCGGGGTCAAAAGCACCTGGGTTATGGGTCCATAAACGATTAGTACAAGCATCATCTAATGGGTCGTTTAACAATAGAGGGGAATGGTTAGTCCCCCAAAAAGGATTGTTGAATAAAATTGTTTCTACATAAAAAGCCGTTGCGCCAGAATTGTTCATATTTTTGACGTTGTCTACTCTTGCTACATCAAAATAACGTAAAGCAAAAGTACCGGGTCCATTGAAAGTATAAATGGTACGATAAATATTTTTTTTGATTTTAGGTCTTATAAAAACGCCCATTTTTTCAGGAGCGGAGCAAGTACCATTCGGTCCATTTTCACGAGGAATCTTTTCTATGACATGAATTTTTGTAAAATTATTTCCTTGCTTTCCCCAAATTTCTATGTCAGCATTACATCTATCTACCCCACGAGCAAAAGGGTCAGTGTAGGTAGTTAGTACAATTTCGTAGGTATTAGGTGATAAATAGCGATAAGTTATCTGCCCTGCTAAATTATGAGAAGCATTCGCATAATCTATAATGAGAAACCAATAAAAGAATCGTTTCAAAAATTGAAAATAATTACGCATCATTGAACATAAAACGATATTTGTGCAAAGATAGTTTAATAGTTCATGAAAAATACAATTTGAAGAAAATAAAAAACAACCAAAGATGGTTAAAAATGTTTAGGTTTATCAAAAGAAGGGATAAGATATTGATTTAGATATGGATTCCAAAGAGATAACCTACGAGTGCGGAGAATCCCATAGCGAGGGTTCCCCAGATAGTAATTCTTATGATAGCATTAGTGATTTTAGCCCCTCCTATTTTTGCGGACACTCCACCTAAAAAGATGAGAGATAGTATAGTAAAGCTATATAAGGAATATTGCATATATTGAAGAGGAGCGATAAGCGTGACGATAAGCGGTAATAAACCACCAACAGTAAAAGCGGCACCTGACGCAAATGCGGCTTGTAAAGGATTCGCTTGACTGATTTCGTTGATACCTAGTTCATCACGAATATGAGCACCTAACGCGTCTGCCTCAGTTAGTTCTTGTGCTACTTTCCATGCAGTTTCTTTTTTTAGACCTCTTTTTTCATAAATTTCTGCTAGTATTTTGAGTTCTACATCAGGCATTTGTTCTAGTTCTTGTTTCTCTCTTTCAATATCCGCTTTTTCGATGTCGGTTTGAGAACTAACAGAGACATACTCTCCTGCCGCCATAGAGAATGCACCTGCCACCAACCCCGCTACCGTTGCCAATAAAATAGACTCCTTCGTAACGTTAGCACTCGTAACCCCAATCGCAAGACTCGATATGGATATAATTCCATCATTCGCCCCTAAAACCGCCGCACGTAACCAATTGCTTCTATTGATGTAATGGCTTTGTAAATAATTATCAATGGTTATCATTATAGTTTACTAAATCAATTATACAAAAATAGAGAACTTTTAAGTATACAAATTTTTTATGATTGAGTAACCACAGTATTTTCCGTTTCTAATTTTTTTTCAACAAACTTCCATAATGCAGACAATTTAAACCATGCTTGCTTGTAGGTCTTTAAATTAGTACTTTCTAACCAAATTTTACCATCTTGCCTTTTCATAGTAAAATCATATTGATGGGGCAAGAAATCTAAAATAGCTTGAAAAACAGGAGATTGATAGTACGGAGAGTCTTGTTGAGAAGGAAAAAAAGCTTTCAATTTGAGATTTTTAAGGGATAGTTTTTCGAAGCCTAAACTATTGGCAAGCCATCGTAACCTAACAGCTTCTAATAATGCTAATGTTTGAACGGGGATAATGCTAAACCTATCAACCATTTCTTTGGAAAGTTCTTGGAGTTCTTCTTCATTTTTACAATCTGCAATTCTACGATAAAAAGTTAATCTTTCCGCGGGATTAGGGATATAATCCTCGGGAATATAGGCTATATCATCTCCATCTAATTGAACATCTGATAATTTTTTTTGTTTATTTTTGAGTAGGTCTTCATGGAAACAATCTGCAAAGTGTTCTTCTTTTAGTTCATAAATTGCTTCTTCCAAGATTTGATGGTAGGTATCATATCCTATTTCAGCAATAAAACCGGATTGTTCTTTACCGAGCAGGTCACCGGTACCGCGAATATCCATATCGCGTAAAGAGATTTGAAAGCCTGCTCCTAATTGATGGAATTCCTCAATAGCTTGTAAACGTTTCATAGCATCCGTAGGAAGGACCGAAAGAGGTGGTGCAAGTAGATAACAAAATGCTTTACGATTAGAACGCCCTACCCTGCCTCGCATCTGATGTAAATCACTCAAACCATAAATGTGGGCTTCGTTAATGATTATGGTATTGGCATTAGGAATATCAATACCCGACTCCACGATGGTCGTTGAAACTAAAACATTATAATCCCCGCGAATAAAACCTGTCATAATTTTTTCCATGTACTCCTCATTGACTTGTCCATGTAAACAAGCAACACGAGCCTCTGGAACTAATTCTTTTATTAAAGAACCGATAGAATCTAATTCTGCAATACGATTATGAATAAAAAAAACTTGCCCACCACGAAAAATTTCATAAGCAACGGCGTCACGAATAATTTCAGGATGAAAACGATGTAAAATGGTTTCAACCGACAACCGATTCGGTGGGGGGGTCTGAATGATGCTCATATCCCGAACTCCCATCAAACTAAATTGAAGCGTTCTAGGTATTGGCGTAGCGGTAAGGGTCAACGTATCAACATTAGCTTTCTTAAGCCTTAACTTTTCTTTGTGCGCTACACCGAAACGTTGCTCCTCATCTATAATCAATAATCCTAAATCCTTAAATTCAACATCATCAGAAATCAAACGATGAGTTCCGATGATAATATCAATCTGCCCTTCTTTTAGTTTTTTTAAGGTCTCCTTAATTTCTTTTGTTGTCTTGAAACGATTCAAATATTCTATTCTGACAGGAAGTTTTTCTAATCGTTCCACAAAAGTCTTGAAGTGTTGAAAGGTTAGAATAGTGGTAGGAGCGAGTAATGCCACTTGCTTACCACTACAAACCGCTTTAAAAGCCGCTCGTATGGCTACCTCCGTTTTACCAAATCCCACATCCCCACAAACTAACCTATCCATAGGATGAGTAGACTCCATGTCTTTATAAACCTCCTGAAAAGCCTTCTCTTGGTCAGGAGTAGGTTCATAAGGAAAGGAAGCTTCTAACTCTTGCATTAAATAGTTATTAGCATAAAACGAAAATCCTTTCGAAGCTTTTCTTTTAGCGTATAATTTTACAATATCAAAAGCAAGTTCTTTTACTCTTTTTTTGACCTTAGATTTGGTTTTTTGCCATTCATTAGAACCCAATTTAGTTAAGTTAGGAACCGCACCACTTTTGTCTGAATATTTAGAAATTTTGTGTAATTGGCTTACAAACTCGTACATAATACTTCCGCCCTTGAAGATAAGCTTGACCATTTCAGTTTCATTCTCTCCTAGTTTTACAAGGTGTAGCCCTGCATACTGTGCAATTCCAAAATCTCGATGCGTTACGTAATCTCCTGGTTTTAAATTGGATAATTCTTTAAGAAGATGCACAGTATTTTTTAGGGGTTTAAAAGGTGGTTGATACTTAAAATAACGGTCAAAAATTTGATGGTCAGTAAAGACACTAATCCCAAATTGAGGCATTTCAAAGCCCTCAAAAAAATTAAAATTAATGGCTTCAAATTTTAATCGTGGTTCTATTTGACTAAAAATATCTTTAAGCCGCAATAATTGTTTTTCTTCCGCAAAGATATAATTAGTAATCTTTTTTTGTTGATTTTGAAGCAAATGTGATGCCAACATCTGAAAATCTTTTTTAAATTGCGGTTGAGGAGTAGCATTAAAATCTAAAGTATATACCTTATGAGGTTGAAACTTTCCAAAATAGATAATCGAGTAATGTTGTATTTGTAATTCAAAGGAATGGGGGTCTAAATAGAGTTTATGAGGTTCAGATACAGGACTAGCCCCCCCTGATTTTATTTGCTTATCCACATAAATTTCCTTTGACCTATGAAATAATTTTTGTAAACAAGCAACCACCTGGTCTTTATCTTCTAACCAAACATGAACATGCTCTCCTAAATACTCAAAAATGCTAATTCTTTTATCTTCTGTAGTAATTTTTTCGGTATTAGGTATTAAATGAACATAAGATAATTCCTCAGTAGTAATTTGTGTATCTAAATCAAAATACTTAATGGATTGAATGGTATCTCCATCAAATAAAATGCGTATGGGCTGCGCGTAAGCAAAAGAATAAAAGTCTACAATACAACCTCTCTGTGCATACTCACCAGGCTCGGAAACTTCAAATGCCGATGTAAAATGATATTCATGCAAAAGTTCAATAAGAAATTTCATTCCAATTTGCTCTCCCCTTTTGATTTTAATGTTGTTTTTAGACAGTTCACGGGGTTGAATAACTAAATCAAATAAAGCTTCTGCGTAAGTAACAATAATTAATGGCTCAACTGAATTATCTTGTTGATAATAATATATTTGAGTTAAGACCTCCGTTCTTCGTAGAACATTCGAATTATCTATTTCCTCTATCTCATAGGGCTTTTTAAAAGTTGCAGGGAAATAGTGTAAGCAAAACGGCAAGCCAACCTCTTTGAGCCTTCTTAACTCATCAAATAAATAAAAGGCTTTTTCTTTTTCAGAGCAAACAATAATATGAGGATTAGGACCCCTCAATGCTTTTTGGCTTATCAATAAACTTAATTGAGAACCCACTAAATTCTTGCAATACACTGAAGTGTCTTGATTAGCTAAAAACTGTTCAACAGGTTGTATCTTATTAAAAACTTCTATAAACTGATGGATATTCACGGTCTAAAATTACAACAAAATTTGCATTTTAAAAATTCATAAGTAATTTGATTCATAAAATTGGTTTCAATTTTAGAACAACAAAAAATTGTTGAATAAAGCGATATCCAACCAGAAATTAACCCTTCATGCTACTAGAAAGCCCGCTGAAACAAAATAACTATGAAAGTTTTAAAAAATATTTCATGTAATTGAAGAAATTTCTTATAATCATGAATAAAATGTTTTAATTTTCGGCATTAAGTAATGAAAGAGGGGATATAGAACAATGCGAAATTTGATATTTAAATGCTTAATATAGGGGAAAGTATATTTGGCGGTCTGGACGGGACTCGAACCCGCGACCCCAGCAGTGACAGTGCTGTATTCTAACCAACTGAACTACCAGACCTGTTTTTAAAAGCGTTGCAAATTTCTTATATAATTTTGTTGTATCCAAATTTATTTTTTATTTATTTTATAACCTATTGACAATCAAAATTAAAAATTTTATGTTTTTGATGATAGTCACTTAAAGCATCAATAGGATTTTTGATAATCGTTAAAAAATTTCCGTTCCATTCTTCCACGACTTCTAACAAAATATCTTGAAAAGCATTTGCTACTGAACCTGTAAAAGCAATCGGTAGTTCATGAAAGCCCTTGTAACGAGAAGCATGATGATTAAAAAATTCTCGGAAAGAATCTTTAACGATTCGTCTAATATCTTGTAAATAAATATTTTCCGATAAAAAAGGAGTAAATTGAGCAATCATTAGATTAGGTTGTTGAGATTGGTGTAAATCATTTAAAAATTGGTTTCTCTCTAAATGATACAAAGCATAGAATTTATCATGGGTTTCTTGGGACAATTCGCCATAAAAATAAGCACATAAAAACTTTTTTCCAATGTGAGTGGAAGAACCCTCATCTCCTAAAAAAAAACCTAACGAAGGAATATTTTGGATAATATCTTTTCCATCATATAAACAAGAATTAGAACCTGTTCCCAGAATACAAGCAATTCCTTTTTGATTTCCTAATAGTGCTCTTGCAGAACCTAATAAATCATGCTCCACAAAAATTTCTGATTTTGGAAAAAAATATTTCAATGCGTCGTAAATAATTTTATTTTTTGAGAGATTTGAACAACCACTTCCATACCAAAAAATTTGTTCCGTTTCATAAAAATTATTAAGAAAATGTATATGCTTTTTAAGTTCATTGATTATATCAAGTGTCTTATAATAAAAAGGATTAAAGCCCTTTGTAGTCTCTCGAGTAAAAGAAGGATAATGGAGCCAATCCGCCTTAGTAGAACCACTATCAATGACTAAAAAAGATTTTGCCATATTTATTATATCTCCAAAAATTTTTCTGCAATGTGAATTAAGAGACCTACCGTTCCTCCAACCAAAGTTCCATTGATACGAATGTACTGCAAATCTCTACCGACTTGTAATTCAATTTTTTCAGAAACATCCTCGTTCCAATTAGCAACCGTATGACTAATATAATCAGCAAACCATTGTTTATTTAATTGAATAATAGAAATGATTTTATCTTTAAGCCAATTTTCAATTCTTAGAACGTTATCTTTATCCGCTAACGTTCTATCAGCAAAAGCAATGATGCTATTGTAAATATGCAATTTTAAAACTGATTCTTTTGAAGTTAAATCTTTCATTATCAAATCTTTAATGAATGTCCAAATTCGTGAAGTGTAATTTTGTACAATCGCATTTTGCATAAAATCTTGTTTTAAGAGTTCCGATTTATTCTTAAGCTCTTCCGAATTTTTTAATTTAAAAATTAGTTCCAAACTAACCCTCTGGAATTCCTCACGAATTGGGTGTCTAGCATCTTTTTTGATGTTTTCTATCCATTCAATTATCGCTTCAATGAAAGCTTTGGTGTACATATCGTCAATGGAGGTAGGAATAATTTTGGGGCTTTTATCACGAACTTTGGTATAAATCCATTTTAAATTTTGGGGGTCCTTAAGGTATAAAGATAACTGTTGAATAATTTTTAATAGGAATTTTTGATGCTCTTCTTTGGCTACAACATAATTCAGAATTTCAGAACCTAAATAAGCCAAATCAATATCATCAAGAAAATCATGTACTTGTTTTTTTAAGATTTGATTCATTTCTTCCTCATCTAAAGAATAAATAAGTTCGGGAAGAAATTGGGTGATTTGTTTAGTTACAAATTGAGCATTCTCTTCTTTTTTTAACCAAAATAAAGAATCTTCAACAAAATGCCAATTTTCTAATTTTTCAGTAAGAACTTGTTTTGCTAGAAAATTGTCAGTAATAAACCTTCCTAGACCTCTCCCAATAGAAGCTTGATTTTTTCTTATTAAATTAGTGTGAGGAATAGGCAAACCCAAAGGATGCTTAAATAAAGCCACGACAGCAAACCAATCTGCTAAGGCTCCCACCATTCCCGCCTCCGCAAAAGCTCTTACATAACCTACCACAGGATGTAACCACAAAAATCCACTCGTTACAATAAAAATCAAAGCCATTACGATTAAAAGACCTGTAGCTAAACGCTTCATCTTCAGAAGCTCCTTTTTATCCTCATCCATCTCTATACATCAACTTTGCAAAATTGTACAGTTTTTTTATTATTTCAAAAAAAATTGAAAGAGTTTTGTAATTGACTCCTCCTAAACTCTTGTTTTCATTCTGTTTTCATTGTAGTTTTGCATGATGAATTTCAGGAATTTACATCTCTTATTTGAAGAGTGGGCTAACGAAAAGTTCGCTGAAAATTACGACAATGTAGGATTAATCATCGGTGAATATGACACCCCTATAAGAGGAGTTTTAATCAATATTGATGTCACAGAATCGCTTATTGACGAAGCCGAGCAATTAGGTTGTAACTTAATTATCACTCATCATCCCATATGGTTTACAACTCGAAAAAAATTAAATGGTGAAGACTATGTCAGTAGAATTCTTTTAAAAGCCATTCGTAAAAATATAGGACTTTATGCTTTGCACACCAATTTAGATAACATACAAACTGGAGTAAATCATAAAATAGCTTCTCTCCTTGGTCTAAAAAGTTTATCTTTTATACGTAAACACCCCACCCTAGGAATAGGAAGCGGCCTAATGGGATTTTTAGAACAACCTATTCCGATTAAAGATTTCATGGACCTAATCAAACAAAAATTTAAGGTTCCTTACATTCGTTATGCAAAGGCTCCCCATAAAAATATTGTCCAAAAAATAGGTGTTTGTGGCGGCTCCGGTAGTTTCCTAATTCCTGATGCCCTTCAACATCAATTAGATGTGTTTATTACTGCTGATATTACCTACCATAAGTTCTTCGATAACGAAAATCAATTCTATCTCCTAGATATTGGGCACTATGAATCAGAACAATACACTTCTGAAATTATTTTTGAGTTTGTAAAAAATATTGCTAATTTTGCAGTTTATTTATCAAACATCAGTACTAATCCTGTACATTATTATTGAGTATGGAACAAAGTATCAAAGAAAAATTAGAAGCATTAGTAGAGTTACAAGTAGTAGATAACTACTTAAACAAAATTATTCAATTACGCGGAAATCTACCTTTTGAAGTACAAGATTTAGAGGACATTATCCTTAGTTTGGATTTAAAAATTCAAGAAATTCAAACTAAAATGGATGCTAATAAAAAAAACATATCGAGCTTAAAAATCGCCATAAAAGAGCAGGAAGACTTGCTCAAAAAATATGACGAGCAACAAATGCAAGTTAAAAATAACCGCGAATTTGAAGCTATCACCAAAGAAATTGAACTCGCTAATCTAGAAATTCAAGCCTACAAAAGAAAAATTGCCATGGCTGAAAAACAAAACGCAGAATGGAAGGAGTTATTAGAAATTAACGAAGAAAAAAAAGCCTCCAAATTAGCTGATTTAGAAATCAAACAAAAAGAATTAGAAGAAATCAAAAGTAAAACAAATAAAGAAGAAAAAAATCTCAATGCAATTAAAGAAAAAATCGCGGCTAATGTAGATAAACGATTGTTAAGCTCCTACGAAAGAATCAAAAGAAATATGCGTAATGGATTAGCCGTCGTTTCTGTTGAACGTGAAGCTTGCGGTGGTTGTTTTGCCGTTGTTCCCCCACAAAGAATCAATGAAATTAAACAATTCAAAAAAATTATCGTTTGTGAAAATTGTGGTAGAATCCTTGTTGACCAAGAATTGATTGATAATGCCAAACGAAAATTAAATTTAACAGACATCACTGAACAATTATACTCCTAAAACATCAGTTTCGCTAAACCCTCTAACCGCCATTAGGCGGTTTTTTCTTCTACTAATCTAAATGAAACGCTTTTTCTTTTTTCTTTTTGTTATCCACTGTTCTTACGCTCAAAACTACTCGGAAATTGAACATTCTATCCTAAACTTTCATTTCCATAAAACAGACTCCTTAATCAAAAACTTACCACAATCTAATCACACTTATTACTATGACCATCACAAACTTTTTTATCAACAATTTTTTTATGAAAATAACATAGAGTATTTTCTCGTTCAATCCGATAAAATTTTAGACCAATTACAAAATAGTAAATATTCCGAACACTGGAAGAATGCTTTTTTAGGGGAAATCTACTTAGAAAGAACCCTCATCTTATTTCTTCAGAAATCTTATTGGTCAGCTTACAAGAACTTTCGAGAAGCTTTTAAATATAACCAAAAAAATAAAAATATACACAATCTCATTTTCCCGAAAAGATTAAATGCAATCATGGAAATCTTACTCGGTTCTATCCCCTCTAAATATAAATGGCTAACCGACTTACTCGGCTATACAGGAGATCTACAAAAAGGTATACAACTCTTTCATAAAATTTTGGATAAAACAGAAATCCAAAAAGATGAAAATCAAGTACTTCTTTTTTATTTGTCAAAACATCTTTTCAATGACGCCCAAACCGCTTATCTTGCTATCGCTAAATTACATCAAAAATATCCCCAAAGCCCATTCTTTAATTACTTATTCGGTATTCTCTTCCTCGATAAAAAAGAACTATCAATCGCTAAACAAAAATTACTTTATTGCTACCAAAAATCCATTACTAATTTTGATTATCCCATTTACCACCTAGCACATTGCTACTTATATGAACTCCAACTAGACTCTGCAAAATTTTTCTTTGAAAAATTCATAGAACAAAAAAAAGGAAATATCTTTAAAGCAGATGCAAATTACAAATTAGGAGTGATTTTGAGTATTCAAGATAAACCACAAGAAGCCCAGAAATATTTTTATCGCGCAACCCAATTTAGTGAATCTATCTCCGATAAAGATTTACATGCTATCAATATATCTAAAAATCACATTTTTAAACCTTTAACCAAACAAGAACTATATCTTTATCAAGCAAGATGGTTGTTTGATGGCGGTTTCTACATCAAAGCTTTAACAATTTTAAACGCTATGCCTTACAATAATCCCCCAGAAATTCAAATAGAATTGCACTACCGAAAAGCTCGTATTTATCATGAACAAAAAAAATATCAACAAGCATTAGAATCGTATAAACAAGTTTTTGAAGTAAATACCACCCAAAACCTATGGATGAAACCTTACTCCGCTTATTTTATAGCCACGTTACATGAAGAAAAACTTGATTTTCAGCAAGCTAAATACTTCTTCAATAAAGCCCTTTCCTACAAAAACTATGATTTTCAAACAAGTTTAGAACAAAAAATTCATACACGTTTAGCTAAATTGAATTATTCTCGTTAATTTTGAAAAAAATTTCCAATGAAAACTATACTGAAACTTTGTATTCTAGGGTGGGGATTTAACTTTATCACCGCTCAAACGATTAGAGTAGAACCCTCTGCTATTCTTTTCCCACCAACTTATGAAGTAAATATAGACAGCCAAATCGTTACCTTTTACAACGATGATTTATATCCCGTTGAAATTGAAAAAGTTGACATCTTCAACATTTATGATGAGTTCGTTTTCTTCCCAGATATGGTCAACTTTACCATCTATCCTTCTGATTCCCAAAAAGTAAAAATCTATTTTAAACCTAATCAAAATATTTTTTATAACTCCGAAATCCTGTTTAAAACAAAATCACTCCATGATAACCTTGTTTATGGCACCATACGTTTAGATGTCCGAGGGCAAGGTAAATTTATCAATCCTTACTACAATTCCACTGAAAATTTAATTGAAGAAGATTTAAAAACCGCCCTAAAAAACCTTATCCATTTAGGTTTTGTCTCACAAGGATATTCCCAAAGAATTTTAATGTTCTCTACTTTTGATAATTGGAAAGTAAACGGAAGAGGTTCTCCTAATGACAAAGTAGAATGTGTTTACACCGGTAGAACCATAGAAAATTATCCTATGAACACAGATAGTTTAATCAATTCTCCTTGGAACTTTAATACTGAACATGTTTTTCCGCAGTCTTTTTTCAACCAAAGTGAACCCATGCGCTCTGATTTCTTTCATCTTTTCCCCACAGATGAGAATATTAACAACACTCGGGGAAACTTACCTTATGGCTGGGTATCTAACCCAACAGGTCAAAGCAATGGTTGTAAATGGAATAGCACCCATTTTGAACCTCGCGATGAATTTAAAGGTACTGCCGCAAGAGCTTTAATGTATTTCGTCCTAAAATACCAAGACTATAATAACTTCTTTGCACCCCAAGAAAATGAGCTACGAGCCTGGCACTTTAATTTCCCACCTAATTCAATAGAAAAAAAACGTTGCAATGACATATACGCCTATCAACAAAACCGTAACCCCTTCATTGATTACCCTCAACTCCTAAAAAGAATTACCAAAATCATTGGTTTCTCCTCCCAGCCCATTAGCTACCAATGGTTCTGCGATACTCTAATTGATTTCGGATTAAGACCCTATGGGCAAGATTGGTACTACAACTTTGTTATCATAAACTCAGGTAATCAAAATTTATATTTCAATAATATACATATCAACCACCCCGATATCCAAATCCTTAAAGGACAAAATGATACAATTATTACACCTAATGAAGCCCTAACTATTCAACTCAAAATCAATGCACAACAACCCGTACAAGCTCTACTATCTATTTACATTACGGAATTAGCTTTTGAATTAAAAATTCCTGTTATTTACCACTCCACTACAACGATTGCCAATAATCAACCTCTACTAAATCCTATTACAATTTATCCTAATCCCTGCAACAAACAATTTACAACTGAACCATCCGTTCAAAATATTCGTTGTTGGGATGTTGTAGGCAAAGAATATCTTTTACAACCTATTAATGGAAAATGGTCTTGCGAAGACTGTAAATCAGGTATCTACTTCCTCCAAATCCATAATCATTACCAAAAATTAATCATCTCGGAATGAAATCTTTTTGTTTCAATTCTTTACTCAAAAGAAATCTCTTTTTAAATCAACAAATCTTAAAATTATCGCATTACCCTTATTTTTGTTTGCTTCAAACAGTAAATAGTTTAAATGAGTTATATCCTGATTATGAATATATTATAGGAGCAAGTAATTATCGTTCAGACTTAAAAAAAGAAGATTTTGATAAAAAGAAATGGTTATTAGGAGGATTTTCTTACAACTTAAAAGCACAACTAGAACCTCGTTGTAGCAATTATTTAAAAGTCAATATTCCTTTTCCTGATATTGCTATTTTTGAGCCTGAAATTGTCTACTACGTCAAGCATAATGAGCCCTTACTGGTTCATGTTGAAGGTAAAATCATTGATAACCAATGTAATAAGCAATACGTTGATTATTTGAGTTTTAAATCTATTGAAACCAAAGTTTCTTATGAGGAATATTCTTCACAACTTCAAACAATTTTTGAGCATTTGAAACGTGGAGATATCTACGAAGTAAACTATGCTATTGAATATTTAATCAACGATTTGAATTTAAACCCTATTCATTACTACAATCTACTAACCCAAAATTCTCCCACCCCCCAAGCAGGAATATTAAAATGGGAAGATAAATGGCTTTTTTGTGCTTCCCAAGAGCGATTTCTAAAAAAAACTTCTCTTAAACTCATCTCTCAACCCATTAAAGGCACTACCTCCCATAATTTATTCAACGAATACAAGACAGCCCAAAACCTGTTTTTATCTACCAAAAATCGTTCAGAAAATGTAATGATTGTAGATTTGGTGCGAAATGACATGAACCGCTGTTGCTATCCAGGAACTGTTCAAGTAGAACGGTTATACCAAATACAAACCTATCAGTACCTACATCAAATGGTTTCTACAATAGTAGGGAAACCTCAAAAAGGATTATCCAACTATGAAATTATTAGTTCACTTTTTCCTGCGGGTTCTATGACAGGTTGCCCAAAAATTCGTGCTATGCAAATTATTGAAAGTATAGAAAGTTCAGGAAGGGGAATTTATGCAGGGTCTATCGGATATTTTCATAACGGAAATTTTGATTTCAATGTAGTCATAAGAAGTTTAGTATGGAACGAAAGCCTAAAATTAGGTTCTTTTCATACTGGTGGTGCTATCACGTTATATTCAGAGATCCCAAAAGAATACGAAGAATGTCAGCTTAAAGCAAAAGCCATCATAAACTCTTTTAAGTATCCTAAACTTTACTCCCTTGTAAAACAATAAAAACAAATTCTTTCTTCTTATACCTTGTTATCAAAAAAATTCTTTATTTTGCATTCTATATTTGCGACATGGAACTTGAATTTGAAAAACCCATCTCTGAATTAGAAAAAAAACTATCCGAGATGGTTGCATTAGCGGAACAAAATAATATTGATATGAGTTCTGCTATTAAAGAACTAGAAAATAAAATTACGGAACTCAAAAAAAATATCTACGGAAATTTGACAAACTGGCAAAAAGTTCTTCTCTCACGCCACCCCGATAGACCTTACACCCTAGATTACATACAAAACATTTTTACCGATTTTTATGAACTGCATGGTGACAGATTATATGGAGATGACAAAGCCATTGTAGGAGGATTAGCTAAATTAGAGGGGCAGAGTGTAATGGTCATAGGGCAACAAAAAGGAAGAGATACTAAAAGTAGACAGTATCGCAATTTTGGAATGGCTAATCCAGAAGGTTATCGTAAAGCTTTACGTTTGATGCGTTTAGCCGAGAAATTTCATAAGCCTATTATCACTTTCATTGATACTCCTGGTGCGTATCCTGGCTTACATGCTGAGGAACTGGGGCAAGGTGAAGCTATTGCTATGAACATACGTGAAATGTTTCGTATTAGAGTACCCATCATTTGTATTATTATCGGTGAAGGTGCATCCGGCGGTGCGTTAGGAATAGGAGTAGGTGATAAAGTATTCATGCTCGAAAATACTTGGTATTCTGTAATCTCTCCTGAATCTTGTTCCTCTATTCTGTGGCATAACTGGGAACATAAAGAAGAAGCCGCTGAAGCTTTAAAATTAACAGCCGCAGATAACCTTCGCCTCAAAATTATTGATGGCATCATCCCAGAACCCCTTGGTGGTGCTCATAAAAATCCCCAACAAGCTTATGATAACGTCAAAAAAACTCTTCTGGAAGAATTACCTAAACTACAAAATAAAAATATCTCTAAACTCATTAACGCAAGAATAGAAAAATTCTGTAAAATGGGAGTATTTATAGAGAGCTAATTCATGCCCCTAAAAAAATTTGCACTCCGCCTCTATATCAAACACTACAAAAATAATGCTTCCGTAAGAAACTTTTTTGCCTTACTCTCTCTGGATATTTTGGTGAAAGCTGGTATGGTTATCCTTATCCCGCTCTATACTCATCTTATGTCCCGTGAAGATTTTGGTACTTTTAACTATCTTTTTTTCTATATCTCTACAGTTTCTCTTATTATCAATTGGGGGTTGTACGTCCCTCATACCAAACTCTTGAACCAATCTACGCAAAACCACCCAACCATCAACGGAACTATATTTTTGTTATTCTTTATTCCTAACCTGATTATCGGATTGATACTTCTCGCTTTTCGTATAGACTTATGGATTGCTAAAGCACTTTTTTACCAAAATCCTATTACCTTTGAAAAATACCGCTACGCCCTACAATTCGCTGTTTTTACTGCCGCTTTCAATTTTATGTTGAATAACTGGCTACTCGCTATCAAAAAAATTAAACTCATACAAAAAATACAAATTCTTCGCTTTTTAACCCATATCCCTGTCTTAATAGGATTATACCTCCATTGGTCAGAAGAAGCTGTTATTTTCCGCTTATGGTGTTTTTATGGTTTAGACTTTGCCATTACTTTGGTTGTCTTTTTTTCGCTTTCAAAGGATGTACATTGGAAATTAAATAAACAGCTACTACAACCTATTTACCAAATTGCTTTGCCCATCTTCTTAAATGCTTGTTTAGCAATTATATTAAATTTTTTGGATAAACTCTACTTAGAAAACTCCCCTTTTAGCTCTCAAATGCCATCGTATGCCCTTGCAACGCAACTAGCCTCAATCATCCCTATTATTAGCATTTCCTTTTTGAATGTAATGCTTCCTGACTTTTTAAAAATTACAAACGTTGAACAAAATTACGCCCATACCCTTAGAACTGAAAAAAGACTTTTTGCTTTGCTCTTTGTTACTGGACTATTCATATGGACAGCCAGTTCCGTGGGACTGTTCTTTAATATTTTCCCAAGCTCCTACAAGGATATGGTATGGGTACTAGCAATCTTACTGATAGCTAGACTGTTAGAATCTCTATCTCAACTTTATGTCCGATTTACTATCTTATTAGAGAAAACATGGATTACCCTCTTATTCTCTTTACTAGCCTCACCCATTAGTTTTACTTTCAGTTTTTATTTTGTTCCATTGTATGGAATGTACGCCAGCATGATGGTCATTTTTATCAATGCCTTAATGTCCTACTTGTTTTTTAAGACCATTATTGCATGGCAAGCAAAAGCTATCGTAAAAAATAGTTCTTAAAATTTTCTATTCAAAATAAATTTTATAATTTTACAAAAAAAATGCTAAGCATGAAACCGTCGATAATCGTTATAGTAGTTTTTGTATTTTTAGGTAATAATTTGATTAGTCAAACCCTTACACGAGGTCCTTTTTTACAGATGATTACTCCGAATAGTGTTATGTTAAAATGGCGAACTAATATTGCTACTTCGTCCAGCGTAAAATATGGTAAAGACCTGAACAATCTTTCCGTCATTGTCACTGATACTACCCCAAAAACAGAACATAAAATTACGCTATCCAATTTAGAACGCAATACTAAATACTATTATGCAATAGGTAACACAGATTTATGGTTTACCCAACCTGACAATGACCATCACTTTTATACTTGGCCTGATTCAGGAATAACTGATAAAACCCAAGTATGGATAATAGGAGATTTTGGGAAAAATAATACAAATCAACAAAAAGTAAAAAACGCTTACCAAAACTATATTAAAGATAAAAAAACAGATTTATGGATATGGCTTGGGGATAATGCCTACAGCAATGGAACAGACCAAGAGTACCAAGAAAAAGTATTCAATATCTACGAGCAATTAAGCTATTTACCTTTTTTGACTACGCCAGGTAATCATGATTACAACAGCATTTGTCCTATACCATGTAATCAGAACCCCTACCACCACTCAGGAACTTATTATGATGTGATTGAAGCCCCTCAAAATGGCGAGCTTGGTGGTATACCTTCTGGCTCTGAACTGTATTACTCTTTTGATTACAACAATATTCATTTTATTAGTCTTAATTCAGAATTAGGCTCTCCCCTAAATCCAAATTACGATTGGATTGGATCTAGCTCCGCTAACAATGCAAATAACTCCCCCATGATGCAATGGCTTAAACAAGATTTAAACTACGCAAAAGCCCGTAAGGTAGATTGGATCATCGTTTATTTCCATCAACCCCCATACACCAAAGGCTCCCATGACTCCGATGCACTGTTCGAAATTTATATGAGAGCTATGCGAAAAAATTATCTTCCCGTTCTAGAACAATACAACGTAGATCTGGTTATCTGTGGGCATAGCCATGTCTATGAAAGGTCTTATTTACTTAACGGATTTTATGCCGATAACTCCTCCTATTTTAATGACTCTTACAAAATAGACGGCAGAAGCGGTAAATTGATTTTAGATGAACCTTACGTAAAAGATGATACTTCTAAAAAAGGAACGGTCTACGTTGTTGTTGGAAATTCAGGAAGTAGTACAACGAATCCTCCATTAGGTCATCCTGCTATGTATTACAATCATGGTTGCGATTCTTGTTACGGATCCCTCATTCTTGAAATAAATGGAAAACATTTGCACGCAAAATACCTATCGGCAGAAGGTAATATTTTAGATTTCTTTGATATACTGAAAAAACCTTATAACGTTTCTAACGATAAAAAATGGGTATTTAATAACTTGAATATTTATCCTAATCCAACCCAAAATTTTATTACGGTAGATTTCTCTCTTAATGAACCAGCTAATGTATCTATTGAAATTTTAGATACTAAAAACTCCCAAATTGCTAATATTTTGAATAAAAAATATTTATTACCCGGTCATTATACCGAAAAACTCTCCATTACAAACCTCCATCTAATTAGCGGCTTGTATTTATTAAAATTCAACATCAACGGAAAAGAAGAAATAAAAAAAATGGTAAAACTTCCCTAATGGAATATTTTTTGATTATATAACTTTGCCATTAGTTTAGTAAGAAATGAAGAAAATCGTTCTATGGACTTTTACAGCGACAATTTTTAGTTTAACTACTTCATTTAGTTTTCGCAAAGTAGACATTTTTACTTACTATAATATCAATACAATTGTGTTAGATGCGGGGCATGGAGGAAAAGACCCCGGCACATTAGGTGCTAACTCTAAAGAAAAAAACATAGCCTTAGATGTTGTTCTTAAAATTGAACAATATCTGAAAGCCCATTATCCCAATCTAAAAGTAATACTAACCCGCAGGACAGACGAGTTCATTGAGTTAGCAGAAAGAGCAAACATCGCTAATAAAAATAAAGCCGATTTTTTTATTTCTGTACATTGTAATGCAAATGATAATAAAACTATCAATGGATCAGAAACTTACGTGATGGGACTACATAAAGAAGAAGACAATGTCCAAACTATGATGAACGAAAATGCCGCTATTCTGTTAGAAAAGGATTATGAAAAAAATTATGACGGTTTTGACCCACACTCCATTGAAAGTTATATCATTTTTTCGATGGTTCAGAATGTTTATTTAAAACAAAGCCTAACCCTAGCCGCTAAAATCGAAAAAAACATGATAGCCCATACCAAAAGAAAAAGCCGTGGTGTGAAACAAGCTGGTTTTCTTGTTTTATGGAAAACCACAATGCCATCAGTATTAATTGAAATTGGTTTTTTGAGTAATAAAGAAGAAGAAAAATACTTAAATTCTACCGAAGGAAAAAATGCCATCGCAAAATCCATTTTTAAAGCTTTAACTGAACAATAAAATTTTTTCCCTAAAAATCAGTATATTACAAAAAAATTACTTACAAAATTTGGTAGTAAATAGAAAACATTTTAATTTTGCATCACTATTTTGAACGCTTCCTTAGCTCAGCTGGTTAGAGCAACTGACTGTTAATCAGTAGGTCCTTGGTTCGAGCCCAAGAGGGAGCGCTTGATTTTTGCACCTTATTAGGTGCTTTTTTTATTTTCGATAATAAAAAAACTCTCTTCGTAGAGAGTTAAAAAAAATCTTATTAATTAACGATATCAATAGCCTTTGGGAGGGTCTTTTTCAGGAGTTTGTATGGAACCCGGAATACCAATCAAAGGAAATTCCTTTCTTAAAGGAAAATATTCAAAATCTTCAGGTAAGTATAACCTTCTCAAATCAGGATGCCCCACAAATATTATCCCCATCATATCGTATTGTTCTCTTTCATACCAGTTCGCCGAAGGCCAAATATCGGTTACAGTTGGAACCTCTGGTTTATCCTCAGAAACCTTTGCTTTTACTCGAACCCTTGTTTTAGTGGTTAGATTATAAACATTATAAGAAACCTCAAATCTTTCCCCATCCTCGTAAAGGTCTGTAACAACAATGTCCACCAAATAATCAAATCCTTGATTGACCTTTAAGTCTTTTAAAAAGTCATGCAAACCCGATAACCTGACAACAAAAGTAATTTCGCCAGCATACTCCTTCACTTCTAAAATATTTTGTTG
This sequence comes from uncultured Bacteroidia bacterium, assembly GCA_938005475.1. Taxonomy (GTDB): domain Bacteria; phylum Bacteroidota; class Bacteroidia; order J057; family CALLMJ01; genus CALLMJ01. Next base: position 29,166 of record CALLNY010000057.1, read on the forward strand.
TTGGGACGATTTTATTTGCTCTATGTGCGTACTCATTCTACTCTATTTGAAAAGCAAAATTAAAAATTTTTTCATTCCAAAAATATTAATTCTTTTATTGATTGGACTATTTTAAGCAGTGATATTGGATTTTTTATTATTTTTTAAAAGCCATTGCCCTAAAGCACAATCCAAACAACGTTTTTCAATACAATATTTTTTATATAGCTGGGTAGCACCTTGTGATTCTAAACCATTTTCTATGCTCCAGCCCCATTTCTCTAATTTTTTGATGATAGCGTTATTTTCTTTTTCAGTGATACTATATTCTTCCAATAATTTCTCTAATAATTCTGGTTCGTAATATTGAATGTAATACCAACGAAAAGGATAATACCAATTCAGTAAGAGTTTGTTAATTTTTTGTTTACCAACGTTATATGAAATTTTGGAAGGTTTATTAAAAAAAATATTTTTTTTCCAATAAGTACTTATTTCACCGAAATTATCAAAATATTCTTTTTTAGGAAATAACAATAAGTTACCATAATGATGTAGCCAAGCTACTAATTGCGCTATCAATAAATTAGGAAAACTATGAGTACGAGTCTTAAAATTAACACATTTTGGACTCACTTCGTTTAAGCCATATTTCTGCTTTAAATAGTTCCATAAAGCTTTTAATTCTTTAAAATAAGGGCAATCAATATTCCCATTAAAAAAACCCGCAATACCGAAAACTAATGCTTCCTTCTCTTGCAAAGTATCACTTGAAAAAAATATAGACGGAGATAATTGCTGTGCAATTTCTAAAAATAAATTAGAATGATAAGGAGTACCAAAAGCTTTCCATAATATCTGCCAACTAATAATTTCAACATCTAAGTTTTTAAAGGAGCTTACTTTATCCTCTAATCTTTCAATAGCTTTTTGAATAAAAAGATTTTTTTGTAAGACTTTTGGATAGTCTTTTATAAAAGGTTTACAAGGAACTTCTTGTGATAATAGTATTTCTAATTTATAGGTAGCGTCTTGAAAAATAAACGGTTTTAGCACTAAAACAGGTATCTCCCAACCATTGGAATTTACAATCTCTTGTGATGTATGCTCATAACATACTAATAAAATTACGTTATTAAATTCTGGATTTTGGTGATGTTGATGTAAAAACCAATGATGAGATTCTGTTTCTAATTCAATATTTCCATTCCACTCAATACCATCTATGTTTATAACGGCTTCTTTGAAATCGGGTCCTTGTCCATGATTGTAACATCCCTTTTTTAAAATCCGAATTCTTTCATTGTGAATAGATAATAAATTCTGTGAATCAAATAATAAGTGGTTCCAAACTAAATGCAAAAACTTCTCAGGCATTTTCATACTACAAAATTGTTGCCCAGAACAGAACCATCAATGGAAAAAAATCATGTAAAGTAACCTACCTAAAATAGGTTGATTACTTATTTTTCGTCGGGATAATTACCACTTATAAAAACACATTTAGGATTTTTTCTATAATTTTTTTGAGGAACATTTAACAAGAAAGGATATAAACTTTGCGTTTGTACCCATTTGAAAAGTGTATCAGCCCAAATTCTTGAAGCACCTCGGGTAGGATGTGCTCCATCCGATGCCCTCGCTAAAACCAAATCTCTTGATAAAAAAAAGCGTTTTTTACCGAGTTTATCTTCTAATAATTGATTAATACCTGTATCAGGTTTCCAATTAGGAGGGCCAATCCAAATAATTTTAGTATTACCCACTTGTTCTAAAATATTATCTACATACTTCGCTCTGTCCTGAATAATATTACGAATAAATAATTCGTTTGAACCTAATGCCATGAAAATGATTGTCGGTTTATAAAAATCTATAAGCCTTTTTAGTTGTTGAGATTGCCCCCAAACAAATGTAGAAGAACTATACCATATAGCTGGAAATAAATCATGTCCATTTTCTATTGCATAATCCTTAAAAGCAAACATGAGCCCTTCCACCATCGAGTCTCCTGTGAGTAATATACGTTGGGGAGTAGTATCTAATTCTATTCTTGCTGAATTAATAAGTTCTTGTGAAATTACATCTATCAAATGAGGCTGATGAACCGCCAATTGAGGTTTAAAAAAATGATTAAATTTATTTTTTTTTAATTCAAGCCCCCAAATACTCAAAGATCGGTTATAAAAACCATAACTTAAAAAGATACAAAGCAGAAAAAAAACTAAAATAATAGGTTCTTTCAAGGAGTTTTTCATGAACGCTTTAATTTCATGAGAACATGCGGAATATTCGCCTCGTAAAAAATATCCCCCTCAGAAACAAAATTAAGAGATTCATAAAAAAGCTGTACTCCTACCTGAGCATGTAAATAAATAGGATAGGCAGGGTCCAATTGTTGAATAACATGCCCCATAAGTTTTTTCCCTATACCTTTGTTTCTATACTGTGGTAAAACACAATTTCTTTCAATTTTTTGTCCTTTGGGAGTATTACGTACCCGACAGGCACCACAAGCAACGCCATCATAAAAAGCTAAATAATGCGTAGCAGTTTTATCAAACTCGTCTTGGTCCTCTTCCATAGGAACTCCCTGCTCCTCTACAAACACTTTCTTTCGAATAGATAACGCTAAATCATAATCTTCGGAATTCGTTACCACTTTTATAATAATCATAAACTTCCAGATTATCAAGCAAAAATAAAAATTTAATTTTTTATTCCCAATTTTTATCCTTTTGTTGTTTTATACAGAATTTTTATATCCTTACAAAATTCTTTTTGTATTAAAACTTCATTTTGATAGACCCAAACCTCTTTTTCTATGTAATATTTTTTATCAATCAATTCATAATCTTTAAAATCATAACGCATCATAACTTTTGGACTTACTTCTTCAATAATGCGAACAATCTGAAAATTACTTTCATCAATCCACCATTGATTTTGAGTATAATCATTCGGTTTTGCACCAACAACACGCACTTTTTTTCCCTCTAACAGAGTTGAATAGCTGATATTCACATCAATACCAAACGCATTAAGTTTTTCTAAACAAAACTTATACGGATAAAAAACGTAACCTCCCATCATAAAAAGTAAACGATTAGGTGCATATTTTTTTTCTTTTAAAACACCAAAATCGTAACGATAAGAGCTATCATTATCAAAAAGAACGTAATTCCCGTTGTTCATTCCAAATTGTATTCTAAAAAATTTAGGAAATTTAACTTCTTCATACCAAACAGATGTCCCATAAAGCGAATCATTTTTATAATGTTCGTTCGCTTGAGTGAATTCATAATGTTCAGGAATGCGAGATTGATTGATTTGATAAAATTTTTTAAAAAACTTCTTCCCAGACTGAATTTTTTGAGGGTATGCATTAAAAATTATAAAAACCCAAAAAGATGAAAAAAAAATAATTTTATACCATGAGCTCAATACATTGATCGTGATGCCATGAGTTATTAGAATATTTTTTTTCATTAAAAATTTTTAATTAAAGTTTCAAAAATTTCAGGATGCTTGACATTTAAATATAGTAACAAAACGCCTGTAACCAATATAAACGTTAAAATAGTTTTAATAATTTTTAAAATAACTTTAAAAGCAAGTAAAAAAGGCAAAAATTTAGTAACCAAAGCAGTAGCGGCAAGTCCTGTACCCGCGGCACTCGTCGCATTCACCACCATAGGAGAAACTTTTGTACTAATATATGTCAATACATATTGAAATGCAACATATAAAAGCCCTATCAATAAAACTAAAAAACCTAATTTAATCAAAAACGAGTAGTTTTTTTCAACAAATTGCGATGAATTTTTACCAGGATATTTATTTAACCAGCTCATAAATTACAATTTATTACGATTTTTCCAGTACCAATAACCAAATATTGCGGCTACAAGATAAGGAACCGCAAGCAAATATACAATGCCCGTGTTTAATCCTAACCCTACCTTGCCCCCCGACTCAATACCTGACTGTACATTTTGCTTACACATTGGACATTGTGCCCATACACCAGTTACCATCAAAATTAATATAACTAACATCAAAAGACTCTTTTTCATTTTCTTTTCATGCATAATAAGGTGAAATCATTAAATAAACTATCACTCCTGTGACTGAAACATAAAGCCATATCGGAAAAGTATATTTAACAATTTTCTTATGTAAAACAATTTGTGAGTTAATTCCCCTGTAAATAGAGAACAAAGCTAACGGAACAACAAAAATCGCTAAAAGTATATGTGTTATTAGAAAAAAGTAGTAGATGTAACGAATAAAACCCTCTCCTCCAAATTTTGTTTCAGACACTGATGCATGGTAAATGACGTAGGAAACTAAAAACACTGACGATAAAATAAGTGACGTTAACATACATGCTTTATGGAGTTTTAAATTTTTGTTTTTGATAAAGTAAACCCCTAATATAAGCAAGATGCTTACCGAAAAATTAATGCTTGCATTCAATGCTGGTAAAAACTTCAAATTTAAACCATTTATAGTTAATTTTGGCATGTAGAGCAATATCGCCACCACTATGGGAATTGCTATTGAAAGCCCCCATATTAAAGGTACATAATATTTATCTTTTTTTACTTGACTTTTTTCCATATAATCCTAACAAATTACAGTAAGTTTATGTTCGCAAATATAAACATAATATTTTAGTATTACAATAATGGCTTGCAATAAAATTTTCAATATAAAATTTACTAATTGAATGAAATAATCAATTTAAGACATGATAAGTTGTTTTACTGTATGGAATTTCTTACCTTCTCGGTAAAAGCTCTTAATGCTTCATTTAGTGTCATACCCTTTTGCATAGCTTCTAATACCCAAATAGCACCTAAAATATGCGTTAATTGCTCGCCTTCGTCTTCTCCTAAAACCTCAATATTCAGTGGTTCAGCGTTCAATAATTTTTGTTCTTGTGCTTTCAAAGTTTCAATAGAATGCTCTTGAGCTAATTTTTTTACAACTGTAAGTTTCATGTGTCTAAAATTCGAGTAGTAACAAAAAAATGTGGAATAAAATTTGGATATTTAGTTGTCCGGCAAGGATTCGAACCCTGACTAAAAGAACCAAAATCTTCTGTGCTACCGTTACACCACCGGACAGTCTTTCAAAAATCTTCGCAAAACTACTACGATAATCGTTGTTATGCAAATTTGTTTTATCAACAGAATCATAATATTCTGATAATCAAAAAATAAATTTTTATCCTGGTAATAACGCTATCACTGCAATAATAAATGAAACAATCGAAACATAAATTAAACCGATAGTATTAACAAAATGTTTAATCCCACGGACTAGTATGCCATCTTTTTCATGAATAGGAAAAAAAGGTTCAACCAATTTTTCATAATATTCTTTTCCTTTTTGTTCATATTTTTGTTTTTCTTGAATGCTCTCAGGTTCTAGTGGTTGCAAACAAAAGTAACAATCTTCGTATATATCATCTTTATAATCTGCCCATCGCCCACAGTGAGGACATTTTTTGCTTACAAATTTCATCCAAAAATCAATTTAAAATAAAACAATGGATTTTTCAATTGGTTTCTTAAATCTAAGTCATCAAACATACAACTGATAGCATTTTTCAAGGTAGGATTGGCATTTGCACGATTAACCAATAAATTAAATAAAAAAGGAAATTTTAATAATGTTTGCAAGATACTACTTAATCTTAACTCAGGCCATAGTCTTTTATAAACTTGTTGGTCATATTGTTCAAGGAAGGTTTCGGAGAAGTTTTGATTTTGGGTAGCGCGATGAGCGGTTTGTGCGGCGAACATACCACTCATTAAGGCATTCCCAATACCTTCTCCCGTGAATGGGTCTATCAATGAAGCCGCATCTCCCACTAACATAAAATGAGCCCCCGATATTTTACGCTTCTTAGAACCTAATGGTAAACCATATCCTTTCATTCCATCAATCATTCTCGCCTCCTTAAAACGATTTTTTAGAAATGGATGTTCATTTATACACCTATGCAACGCTTTTTTTAGATCTATTTTCTTTTTTTTGATTATATCAGAACGCATCCCTACTCCCACATTCGCTTGACCATTTGGTAAAGGAAATATCCATAAGTACCCAGGCAAAAATTCCTTCAAGAAAATGAGTTCAATAAAATGCTCGGGGTCCAAATCTTTAACACCTTCATAGTAAGTACGAATTCCCGCACAATAATGTTGAGGTTCCATTTTGAGATTTCCTATTTGTTTCGCAAAACGCGAGTAAGCACCATCCGCCGCAATTACTAAACTTGCTTTGTGTACTTTACCATCACTTAAAAACACTTTAAAACCATTTTTATCAGGTTGGACTTTTTCATAAGCTATATTTTCAATTATAGTAATGCAAGGAAATTTACGCATTTCCTCAAACATAAAATTATCAAAATGAATTCTTTTACTTAAAAATCCCGGTGCAATGTCTTGACCTTTTTTGTTCTGACTTTTAAAAGGAACTCTCAACGTTTTTAAATTAGGTGCAACGAAATTAACTCCCCAAGAACCAATTTCAAATTCTTTCTGAGCAAAGTCAGAAACCACCTGAGGATTATATTTTTTTAATACCTCTACCACTTTACCACTTAAAGCATCCCCACAAATTTTATCTCTTGGAAATATGGCTTTATCCAATATAGTACAAGGAATACCCTTTTGAGCCAAAAATAAAGCAGTCATACATCCCCCAGGACCAGCCCCTAAAATCAATATCTCGTTCTGATTATCCATTTATCAAGCAAAAATAAGGTTTTTATGAAGCTCTACTACATAAAAGTTAACAATCTATTGATTTCTCTTTTTAAGTTGCCAAAATGCTTTACGAGAAAGAGGCTCGTATACATCTTTTTCTCCCAATAAAACTTGTTGCTCGCCAGCAATTTTGCGGTAAGAATAATGAGCTAAAGTACCTGTTTTCGTGCAAATTGCATGTAACTTTGTAACATATTCAGCAGTCGCTAACAAATAAGGCATAGGACCGAATGGTCTCCCCTCAGAATCCATATCTAAACCTGCTATAATCACGCGTTTCCCTTGATTAGCGAGTTTATTGGCTACCTCTACGATACCCTCATCAAAAAATTGTGCTTCATCAATACCAATTACCTGAACATCAATTGCATATAACAAAATTTGTTGAGAATTATGAACAGGTGTAGAAACAAATTCCGTTTTGTTATGGCTTACTATAGATTGTCTAGAATAACGAGTATCCAGGGCAGGTTTAAAAATTTGTAAGGATTGACCAGCAAATTGAGCACGACGTAAACGACGAATCAATTCCTCCGTTTTCCCTGAAAACATGCTACCACATATTACCTCTATCCAACCACTATCCGAAGGTAAATGTGCTGGCTCTAATAACATTTTGCAAGTTTATAAACTTTTAATGAATTACTCAAAATAATTTATAAACAAAAACCCTCCGTCCCCATAGGTTAAAAAATTTACCACATACAGATATTTAAGGAAAACAACATACGCCGTGCCTCTCCGTGACTTTCATAGTAAAAAAATAACCATTGTGTTCCCGAAGATACACACAAATCGTTTCGTTTTAACTTCAATTTTGTTTAAGTAATAAAATATGTTTAAGTAATAAAATATGTTTCTTAATTTTTATACCCAAAAACGTCTATTTTCTTTTTTTCAATACTCGCTATAGCTAATTTTGTAATTTTGTTACATGAAAAACGTAAAATTTCCTTACGGAGTAAGTAATTTTGAAAAGTTATCTACTCAGGAGTATGCATTTGTGGATAAAACGGATTATATTGAAAAATTAGAGCACCAAAATGAAAGCTATGTATCTTTTTTACGTCCACGTAGATTTGGTAAAAGTTTATGGCTA